>NZ_LWGE01001121.1:0-6500 GCF_001635315.1 Oleiphilus sp. HI0123 | reverse complement strand
ATTGTGGAGGTGCTCGAAAGTGCTGAAGATGAGGCTGGGTTCACATTGGCGGACCGAGTTCGTTCTAGCCTGAATTCATACCGTATGAGTTTAGGTGACTATCTCAATAACTTACTCCTAGATAAAGAACATAAAGGTCTACTTAGGGCCCTGATCCTGGGAGATCGGGGGCAAATTAGTCCTGGAGACTCACGAGTTCTGCAGTACACAGGAACACAGCATTTGCTTGCTATCTCGGGCCTGCATGTGGGGCTGGTGATGTTTTTTCTCTATAAGCTCTTGGTCTGGTCTGCTTTTCGAGTGCCAGTCGTTGCTTTTTTCGGCCTTGCTTACGTCATTATGGTTGGCGGGAGTGAATCTGCCATCAGGGCTTGGGTAATGTCTGTGTTGGCTCTGGTGCTTTTATCAGGGCGGTGGCGCAGAGACTATTTGGCGATTTATTGTGCCGCAATGTTTATGGTACTTTTATTCGACCCCCTATCGCCCATGAATATTGGCTTTTGGTATTCATTTATTTGTGTGGCTTTGCTTATATTGTTGTCACGGTTTGCACTAAATATGGATGCAAGCTGGCGTTCACTGTTGTTGCTGCAGTTGGTTTTGATTGTCGGCCTCGCTCCTATTAATGCCCTGATCGGCAATGTTCAGGGGCTGGCGAGCTTATTAGGAAATATGTTTGCCGTTCCTTGGGTTTCGTTGTTTGTTTTGCCTGTATCTTTAGTTGCTTTAGGTATCTCGTTTTTGAGTCGGCCAGTTGGTGAGATCTTGATGAGCTGTTCTGATGCTGGTTTAGAGTTACTGGTTCAGTATTTGTCATCTTTAATTGGTCTTTTAGCTGAGTTTTCTTTTGGGGCAAGCAATGTCTTATTAATTCCTTATGCGGTTTTATTCTTGAGCTTTGTTTTCTTTATTCGCAATTATCTGCTTCGGGCAGTGTTTCTGGCGGTATTGTTATTGGTGCTCTACACGCCTTCAGTGCTAAAGGAGCCGAAGTCCGAGGTCTTGGTTTTCGATGCGGGGCAGGGTTTGGCTATCGCATTGATCTGGGGCGGTCAGTACTGGCTCTATGATACCGGGTTAGCCTTGGGAAGCTATTCTCTGGTTGAAAGTGCAGTTTTCCCCTATTTCCGTGAACAAGAGTTGTTGCTGAATATTAGTGGGTTGATAGTGAGTCATGGTGACGCGGATCATGCGGGCGGAGCTGCGCGCGTTGAGGAATATTTGCAGCCTACGCACTTGTGGTCTGGCGAGCCGGGTCGTGTATCGGGCTTAATGAACGAAAAACCTTGCGCCGCTGGAATGTCTTGGGAGTATACGGGGGGGCGCCTGGAGGTTCTTTACCCTTTTGCGGCTGGGGCAGAATTTGGGGCGTCTTCAAATAATCGCTCTTGCGTGCTTCGTTTTACCTATCGGGGTCAGAGTTTTCTGCTCATGGGGGACTTGGAAGGAGAGGCTGAAATGCACTTAGTAGAGCGCTATCGAGATTCATTGAAGGCTGACGTTCTCATCGCGGGTCACCATGGTTCTGCAAATGCGACATCCATTGCCTTGTTAAAAAATGTTCAGCCTAAGATTCTGGTAATTTCGGCCGCTTATATGAATCGATTTGGTCATCCCCATGCAGATGTATTGGAAAGATCCAGGTTGATGGGAGTGGAAGTATTATCGACTGCTTCGCATGGCGCTCTAAGGTTTTTGTTAGGTGGAGAGGCTATAAATGTAGCGGTGGCACGCATCGAGCGAGAGACTTTTTGGTCAGTACATGAAGATAGTGTAAATAAAAACTAACGGGCTTTTCTAAATCTCTAAGTATGCTAAAGTATCGGCACTAAAATAAGCGATGATAGAAGCTGCTGTTCGTCAGTATTAGGCTTGGTATTTAGTCGGGTACCTTTGCTGGTCACAGCGGTTCGAAAATTACTTGGGGAGACTTCTGCGTGTTAGATTTATTGAAGCCGGGCGGCATAATCATGTTTCCTTTGCTGCTTTGTTCGGTATTGGCGCTGGCAATCATTATTGAGCGTTTCTGGACTTTGCGGGTCAGCCGATTGGCACCAAAGGTTTTGGTTCAGGACTTGTGGGCTGCTATCAAAAAGAAAGAACTTAACTCGCGTAAGTTGAAAGAGTTAAAAGAAGCTGCACCGCTAGGTCGAGTTCTTGCAGCTGGTTTGGCAAATGCTCGTCATGGTCGAGAGATCATGAAAGAGAGCATTCAGGAAGAAGCCAGTCATGTGGTGCATGAAATGGAACGCTTTTTAACGGCACTTGGAACGATTGCTGTGATTACGCCTTTGTTGGGCTTGTTGGGTACCGTTATTGGTATGATTAAAGTCTTTGCTCAGTTGCAGCTAGAAGGTGCCGGTAATGCCGCTGCTCTAGCGGGTGGTATTTCTGAAGCATTGATAACGACTGCCGCGGGTATGACAGTTGCTATTCCTGCTCTAATTTTCCACCGTTATTTCTTACGCCGTGTAGATGAGATTGTCGTAGATATGGAGCAAGAGTCTTTACGCTTGGTCGAAGTTATCCATGGTGACCGTGAACCTTCACGTGATGGAGAACAGAGCTCTTGAATTTTAAACGTCAGTCCGGTGAAGAGGTATCAGTAGACTTAACGCCACTGATTGATGTGGTGTTCTTGTTATTGATTTTCTTCATGGTGTCTACCACCTTCACCAAAGAGAGTCATTTGGAAATTGATTTACCGCAGTCCAGTGCAGAGCCGGCGAAGCCAGCTGTAAAAGAGATTGAGGTGATTATCAATGCCAAAGGTGAGTATGCGGTAAATGATCGCAGCTTGGTTAATAACTCTGAAGACACGCTTAAAAAAGCCGTTCAGAAACTGTCTGAAGGTAACACTAAAATTCCGTTTATTATTACGGCTGATGCAAAAACTTCTCACGAATATGTAGTTAGAGTGATGGATGTTGCTGGGCAGTTGGGTTTTGTGCAGTTGAGTATCACAACGCAGCGGAATAAATCAAAATAGGCTGCTGTCTGGCAGCCTTTGTTTGTTGGTAGTCTATGAGTAAAGATTCGGAAGCCCTTCCTGAATTAAATGAATCAAATTGGGCGCTCTATCAGCGTCTGCTGGTTTATATAAAGCCACTAAAATTCTTTTTCATTCTTAGTATTATTGGTAACGCTATCTATGCGGGTGCGAGTGCGTTAATGGCTCAAGCTCTGGATACGGTCATTACCACCGTTGAAAATCCCACTGAAGAAAATCGCTTGATGCTGCCTTTGCTGATTTTTTCCTTGTTTGCAATGCGCGGGATAGGGGGGTTCTTGGGTGGATACTACATAGCTTATGTGGGGCAGAATATCGTTCACCGGTTACGCACCCAAGTGTTTGACCGGTATTTGAAACTGCCCAGTTACTACTTTGACTCAAACGCATCGGGACATTTGATTTCTCGAATTACCTTCAACGTTCAACAAGTCTCTTCAGCTGCAACTGATGCAATAACGGTGATTGTACGGGAGGGCTTGACTGTGATCGGCCTTTTTATTGTGATGATCAATGCTAACTGGAAATTGACCTTAATCTTTTTGGCAATTGGTCCAATGATTGGTGCCTTAGTAAGTTATGTGAGTAAGCGCTTTCGTAAGTTAAGTAAACGTATTATGGCATCAGTGGGTGATGTCACGCATGTAACCTCGGAGGTCGTATCGGGATACCGAGTGGTGCGCATATTTGGTGGGGAGAACTATGAGTCAAACCGCTTTAATCAGGCTAGTGAATATAACTTAAAGCAAGCTTTGAAGCTTGAAATGACTAAAGCTATCAGTACACCGGTTATTCAGTCTCTAGTCGCATTAGCGATCGCGGTTTTGGTTTGGTTAGCGCTCGCTCCAGATGTCCGTGGCGATATGACTGCCGGGAGCTTCGTGGTGATCATTGCCGCGGCAGCGACCATGGCAAAACCTATTCGTCAGTTAACTCAGGTAAATGAAAAGATTCAGCGAGGCTTGGCTGCCGCTAAGGACTTGTTTGCAGTGATTGATGCCGAACCTGAGAAAGATCAAGGAAGCTTCGAAAGTGCCAGAGTACAAGGTGCGATTGAGATTAGTGATCTTAACTTCGCTTACGAAGGAAGTAATAAAGCGATCCTGAAGAATATTGATTTATCGATCAAGCCTGGTGAAACCGTTGCTTTGGTCGGCCGCTCCGGTAGTGGTAAGTCGACACTGGCGAACCTGATTCCACGCTTTTACGAAGCCCAATCTGGCAGCATTACCTTAGACGGTGTGCCAGTCGAAGACTATACCTTGCGTTCTCTTAGAGATCAGATTTCATTGGTTACTCAGCAGGTGACCTTGTTCAACGATACCTTTACCAAGAATATTGCCTATGGAGGCTTGGAAGGTGCTTCGATCGAGGATGTACAAGAGGCTGCGAGAAAGTCTAATGCATTAGCGTTTATTGAGGATAAAGACCTGGGCTTTGATACAGAGCTTGGCGATAACGGTGTCTCGTTGTCCGGTGGGCAGCGTCAACGTATCGCTATTGCACGAGCCTTGCTGAAAGATGCGCCAGTGTTGATTCTCGATGAGGCGACCTCAGCCCTGGATACAGAGTCAGAAAAAGCTATTCAAGGTGAGTTGGAGGTATTGATGGAGGGACGTACAACAATTGTGATCGCGCATCGCCTATCGACTGTAGAAAATGCAGATAAAATTGTAGTGATGGACCAAGGTCGTGTAATCGAGCAGGGAACACATCAATCACTTCTGGCTGCAAATGGTGAGTACGCCAAACTTTACAATATGAACCTGGCGGACGATGCCTAGTCAGGATCAGCAACGTGCTGCTTCAACGAGCATAACCGATGCTTGGTACCAAGGTGCTGCTTGGCTATACCTGCTGGCACCACTGTCACTTATCTATATGCTTATTTTGGTCATACGGGCATGGCTATACCGCTTAGGTTTTAAGACCTCATATCGTTCCAGTTTACCCATTATAGTGGTTGGCAATATTACGCTCGGCGGGACTGGAAAGTCACCATTGGTTGCATACTTGGTGCAAGCGCTTCAGGAAAGAGGCTATCAGCCTGGTATCGTCAGCAGAGGGTACGGTGCATCAATTCCATCTACAGAGTGTCGAGAAGTGTTAGCCGATAGCTTGCCTGAAGAGGTGGGTGATGAGCCACTCATGCTAAAGCAAGCGCTTGATTGTCCGGTATTTGTTAGTCCTAATAGAAAGCTCTCAGTTCAGGCACTGGAAGCTCAAGGTTGTAATGTTGTTATAAGTGATGATGGCTTGCAACACAATGCGCTACAGCGTGATGTGGAAGTTTGTGTTTACGATGGTCAAAGAGCCTTGGGTAATGGATATTTACTTCCGATGGGGCCTTTGCGTGAAAGCCAGTCTCGAATGAAGAAGCTGGACTTTCAGGTGATCAACGGTGCTGATGATTTACCTGGCGTGAATTCATCAGAGCCTTACATTCGAATGGATTTACGACCAGGCAACTTACTGCCGTTGAAGGCTGATCCCGGTCAGGATGGTCTCAATCAAGCCTTAGCTTTGGATAAATTGTCGGGTCAGCCGGTAAATGCTGTTGCTGCCATTGGCAACCCGGAACGCTTCTTTGAGGTGCTTGAGCGCAGTGGTATGATTGTTATGCGTCATGCCTTCGAAGATCATCATGCTTACTCTATCGATGATTTTGGCTTTTCGGAAACGCTTCCGATCATTATGACGGAGAAAGATGCTGTCAAATGTCGTTCTTTAGGTTTGTCAGATGCCTGGTACTTGCCTGTAGAAGCTGAGCTGAGTGCTAACTTGGCCGATTTGATTATTGAAAAAATAGAAGGAAATTCTCGTGGATAAAAAACTACTTTCGGTTTTGGCTTGCCCTTGTTGTAAGGGGGAGTTGCAATATGACCAGGAAAAACAGGAACTGATCTGTCGAGTAGATGCTTTGGCGTTCCCAATACAGGATGACATTCCAGTGATGCTTGAGACTGAAGCGCGGACTCTTACAACTGATGAGAAACTGGGTAAATAAGCACACACACAGAAAAGGAGGGACGTATGTCTTTTAAGGTCATTATACCTGCTCGCTATGCCTCTACCCGTTTGCCGGGTAAACCTCTGTTGGATATTGCCGGAAAGCCGATGATTCAGCGGGTTTATGAGCAAGCTTGCTTATCAGATGCCGAAGAAGTTGTTATTGCGACAGATGATGAGCGTATTGAAAAGGTCGCTTTGGGCTTTGGTTCCAAGGTTGTGATGACTTCTGCTGAGCACCCTTCGGGAACAGACAGGCTGCAGGAAGTAGTTGCCAAACTTGCTTTGGCAGATGATGATATTGTTGTCAATGTTCAAGGTGATGAACCGCTTATTCCGCCAAAGGTGATTAATCAGGTTGCTAAGAACTTGTCATTAGCCCCAGGTGCCGGCATTGCAACTTTGTGTGAGTCGATAGTCAAAGTAGAAGATGTTTTTAATCCGAATGCAGTAAAAGTGGTGTTTGATCTCAATGGTATGG
>NZ_LWGE01001120.1:0-5631 GCF_001635315.1 Oleiphilus sp. HI0123 | reverse complement strand
GATCAAGTATCAGCAACCGAAGTTTTGTCTGACGACCATAGAGCTTTGGAACCACCTGATCCCATCCCGAACTCAGAAGTGAAACGAAGCATCGCCGATGGTAGTGTGGGAGGTCCCATGTGAGAGTAGGTCATCGTCAGGCTTCTATTAGAAACCCCAGTAGGTCGTCCTACTGGGGTTTTTTATTGCCTGGTGAAAAGGCAAATTTAGAAAATATGAAAAAACCTTGGAGATATACGTCTTCAAGGGTTTTTTGTTAATAGTTATAGCTCTGAATTAAACTTGCTACTATCTGACCGTGTTAGTAAGTAAATCAGGTGCCGCTGCTTATTATGTAGGTGTTCACGCTGGCTGTTGTAAGCAACACGCGTAAAACAGAGTTTTTATACCGGCATGGTATTTAGCTTTGCCGGTATTTCTCGAACTCTACGTTGATCTGCTCTTCAGTCATATGTTCCGTATTACTGATCCACTTATCGTGAATCTCTTTCAGCCGCAGATCATGTTCTTTACGAAGCTCCCTTCTTACTTTTGCTGCAATATAGCGCTGTTTTTGCTTATCTGCTTTAAAGTCGAGTGGCGGAACTTCTGTGGGCTTTCCATCCTCACCCATTGCTACCATAGTAAAATAGCAGCTGTTGGTATGGCGCTTCTCGTGAGAGTGAATATCTTCAGCAACGACTTTGACGCCTACTTCCATTGACGTGCGTCCGACGTAGTTTACAGAAGATAAAAAGGTGACGAGTTCGCCAATTTTAATCGGTTGGCGAAAGTTAACTTGGTCTACAGAAAGGGTGACGGCGTAATGGCCGCTATAGCGTGATGCGCAGGTATAAGCGACCTGGTCTAGTAGCTTTAATAGTGCGCCGCCGTGTACGTTACCTGAAAAGTTAGCCATTTCAGGTGTCATTAGCATAGTGAATATTACTGGCTCATTAGTGCCATATTGAATGTCAGACATAAGTTTGCTCCTCTAATGGTGCTATTGTAGACCTAAAGAGAAGCACTGATAATAAAAAAGGCCCCTTAAAAGGAGCCTTTTTATAATCTGCTAAGCTATTAGCCTATTCAGGAGTTGCACACTCACTTGCAGATGGGTTTTCAGCACAACGGATTTTCCAAAGCAGCTTAAGCGCTTTAGGGTCCATTTTACCTTCAGCTTTAAGTGCTAGACGAATGTCACGGCTAAACTTAACTAGCTCTTTTTTAGTCTCTTCGTTAGTTTTGATCCAGTACTTAGCTGGTATTTCTTTTTCGGCATCAGCAACTAGTTTATTGATAGCTTTCAAGCGGCCAACAACGTATTTACGCATTTTGTTACCAAAGTCTGCTGGGAAGTTGTCTTTCTTGGTGATTGTTTGAAGCATGCCGTAATATAGACGGTAGTCAAGAATGCCACCTTTGTCGCCAAGGCCGTGGTATAGCTCAAAAGTGTTGTAAGCTAGTGCTGGCATGAAAAGGATATCAATGTTGCCGTTGTTGAACTGGCCAGAGAACGTTGCCAAAGAAGTGCCTACAGGTGATGCGCCGGCCATGTTAGCAAGCTTGTGAGTCTGTGGGTCTTCATTAAGAACTGAAATCTTCTTGCCGCTGAAGTCTGCAACTGTATTGATGTTCTTATCGTTTACGAACGCGAACATAGAGCCAACAGGCCATGCAGCAACTGCTTCATATTGACCGTTTGTCATGATTTTGCCAGCCTTAGGGCTTGCAAGAGTAGCAAGAATTTTACCAAGACCAGAGTCGGAAGTGATACCGCCAATTGCATCAAGTGTCCCTGCGAAAGGAACAAATTGACGTGATAGGATTGCACTCAAGTGAGCGCCGTCACATACACCAGCTTTGAAGTCGTTAGCAGCAACTTTTTCATCGGTATAAGCGATAAACTCAAGATCTAAACCCCATGCGATAGCTTTTGGCTTTAAATCTGAATAGAAAGTCATTACTGGGCCGTTCTTCCCTACTGGATCCCATGTACAAATTGTTTTCTTTTCTAGCGCTGACGCTAGCGTACTAAAAAGAAAAATTACTGCGGTAAATAGTATTTTCTGTGCCGTCATCTTGACGTATCCCCAATTAAAATTACAAGTTCAAAGCGAAGCGCGAATTTTCGTCTATAATCGCGAGAAGTTCAATGGTCTTTGCTTTATTTGATAGACCAATTCGCAATATCGAGCATATGATAGTTTACTAGGTTGTTTACTCTAGACACTCTATAGGCTCGCTACTCTGTAGAGATATCGAAATAACGTGAATTCTTACTGACTGAGCATTGTTTAACTTAGGTCTTGTCGCTATAGTTAGCGGTTTGATTTAATAAGCTGCAATGTATTGTATTAGCTTAGATAAACTCTTTAGGATATTGATTTAGGAGCACGGCGAATGTCCGATAAAAATAAGCTTGTTATCTTTGATACGACCCTACGAGATGGCGAGCAAAGCCCCGGTGCATCGATGACCAAGGCAGAGAAATTGAGAATTGCTCGTGCACTTGAGAAGATGCGTGTTGATGTTATTGAAGCGGGGTTTGCGATTGCAAGTCCGGGCGACTTTGAGTCGGTTAAATCTATCGCTGATACAATAGTAGATTCTCGAATATGTTCTCTATCCAGAGCATTGGATAAGGATATCGATCGTGCTGCTGAAGCTTTAAGAGGAGCAAATGCGTCGCGTATTCACACCTTCATCGCAACCTCTCCGATCCATATGAAGTATAAGCTTCAAATGGAGCCGGATGCAGTTGTCGAGCAAGCTGTGCGAGCAGTAAAAAGAGCGCGAAGCTATACAGATGATGTCGAGTTTTCATGTGAAGATGCTGGTCGTTCAGAGTTGGATTTTCTTTGTCGTATTATAGAGCAAGCGATTAATGCTGGTGCTTCCACAATAAATATCCCGGATACGGTGGGCTATGCGATTCCCGAGCAGTTTGGTGAAACCATAAAAAACCTTATCGAGCGAATTCCAAATTCAGACAAAGCTATTTTCTCAGTTCATTGTCACAATGATCTCGGCTTAGCTGTTGCAAACTCTTTGTCTGCGGTAACCAATGGTGCACGCCAGATTGAATGTACTATTAACGGATTGGGTGAGCGAGCCGGAAATGCTTCTTTGGAAGAGGTTGTAATGGCAGTTCGTACACGATCTGACTTTTTTGACCTATCGACAAATATCGACTCTACACAGATCGTGCCTTGCTCGCGGTTAGTGTCGACGATTACTGGCTTCCCGGTTCAGCCAAATAAAGCAATTGTTGGTGCAAATGCGTTTGCGCATGAGTCTGGCATTCACCAGGATGGTATATTGAAGCATCGAGAAACTTACGAAATTATGAAGGCTCAAGATGTTGGCTGGCATACTAATAGTCTGGTTCTAGGTAAACACTCTGGCAGAAATGCATTTCGTTCCAGAATAGAAGAGCTTGGAATTTCATTGGAGTCTGAGACTGAGTTAAATCAGGCGTTTGCAGCATTTAAAGAATTGGCAGATAAAAAACACGAGATATTTGATGAGGATCTGCATGCATTGGTAAGTTCGACTAAATCTCTAGATCAGGTCGATCTCTATTCCTTGGTTTGTTTGTCAGTGTGTTCCGAGACAGGTGTTGTGCCTGTCTCAAAGGTTACTTTGCTCGTCGATGGAGAGGAAAAGTCTGCTGAGTCAGACGGTAGTGGCCCGGTTGATGCAACCTATAAGGCAATCGAGAAGATAGTTAACTCGGGTGCTGCGCAGCAATTATATTCTGTAAATAGCATCACAAGTGGAACCGACTCTCAAGGGGAGGTAACGGTTCGGCTAGAGAAAGACGGGCGTATTGTAAATGGTTTAGGTGCAGATACCGATATTGTCATTGCTTCTGCCAAGGCTTATTTGCATGCGCTTAACCTGCTCGAGCGTCACGACCCACGTCAGCACCCGCAAGGCGATGTATAAGTAGTATGTTGGCGCTATCCGATAGGCAGTCGCACCTCAGTGCGATGGGGGTTCACCAGTGGTATACCCGAACAAAGCTTTCCGGAGCTGCGCCGACGCCTGAGACAGTCCTCTTTCAGCCCGCGATAACAGAACTCTGCGAATCAGACTTAAAGCATGCTCTGCAGGATTCACTTGCGCCAGAGCGTAATGTTACGGAGAGTTTGGCTGCGGTAGAGAGAGCTCACTCTGCCATGGATATTCTAAAATCGGGTGGGCTTCGTCCTAGCGATGGTGAGGAGCCGGTTCAAGAGAGTCTTGAGTCGCGAGCACCTGTAGGAAGAAATCAGGCAGATTCTGAAGGTGTTGATATTAGTGCTTTGCCTTCATTATCTGGTGATCGCGCCTTAGATAGTTTTTCTCTGGTTCTATATAGAACCAGTCATGGTTTGATAATTTCTGAGTCTTTGGAGCCGGCAAGTCATCCAGTAGAGCTGACTCTGCTAAAAAATATAATTAAATCAAAAGCAGGCATGCATGACCTGCATGATAAGCCAGAATTCCAACAGCTGTTCAGTTGGCCGGTGTTCCGCTCTCTTAACTTGCAAAGTAAGCAAGGGGGGGATTTACCTGTTCTGCTGGCAAGTTGGATCAACTCCCATTGCGCTGAAGATGTAAAGAGTGTTCTGTATTTTGGGGCGGCGTATCCGCAGCTGAAGAAATTCTACGCCGAGCTAGTTTCATCCAGACCCGCTCTTAGCTTTAACGTTTTTAGTCATTCCCTGGCCGACATGCTTCGTTTCCCGCAGCGCAAGTCAGACACCTGGGTAGAATTGTGTGCTTACTTTGGTGAGTAAGTTGACTTCAATTTCCTTTCGAGACTTATGTAAAGCAGATTTAGACGCGGTCTTAAATATTGAAAGACGAGCCTACCCTTTACCCTGGAGTCAAAAAATGCTCGAGACCTCTCTAGGCAAAGATGACTGTTTTGGCGTAGAGCGGGCAGGGGTGCTTATTGGTTATGCTTTTGTTTCATGTGTATTGGATGAAGCGCACTTGCTGAATATATGCATTGATCCTGCATATGCGAGAAAAGGCTTTGGTCGAAAGCTTCTTCAATACACGGTATCTAAAGCGATACAGAAGCAAGCAAATGTATTTTTTCTTGAGGTCAGAGAGTCGAATCGCCAGGCAATCGACTTATATTTCTCTGAAGGATTTAATGAGGTTGGTGTGAGACCAAATTATTATCCTGCTGCTCAAGGAAAAGAAAATGCCGTATTAATGACACTAGAGTTATCGGTCGACCTTCAAGTCTAAATTTTTCTCTTGCTGCGAAAAAATACTCAGACGTTTATAATCACAGAAATTTTTATTAAGGCTGGTTTTCGGACTGGCATGCCGAAATCTTAAGGTAAGTATTCTTAATGTCACAAATAACAGATGAAATCTCCACGCGTAGAACCTTTGCGATTATTTCTCACCCTGATGCGGGTAAGACCACCATTACTGAAAAAGTCCTGTTATTTGGCGCGGCGATTCAAAAAGCCGGTACCGTGAAAGGGAAGAAAAGCGGTCAGCATGCAAAGTCTGATTGGATGGAAATGGAAAAGGAGCGTGGTATCTCGGTAACGACCTCGGTGATGCAGTTTCCATTTAATAAATGTCTGGTTAATTTGCTTGATACGCCGGGGCACGAAGATTTCTCGGAAGATACTTATC
>NZ_LWGE01001119.1:0-4126 GCF_001635315.1 Oleiphilus sp. HI0123 | reverse complement strand
ACCGGGACTGGCTAAAGATCACAGACTTACCGTGCGATACGCCAAATTCCTAACGATTTCACTTAAACTGATTAAACCTGCACAAGCATGCTAAAGTAATTAAAGAATTAATATACTTCTGCATAAAAGCTAAGTATTAACATACTCTTTTTATCAAAATATACCTTGAGACTATTCTCATTCATTAGAGTATTCACACTAATTAACAATTGGGGCTACGCTGCTTGAATTTATTGATAGAAGATTTACTTGGGGCGCATAAGAAGCTAATCATGGACCCAGTACACGGTGGCATACCTCTTTTGAGCCACGAAGTGGCCATGGTGGACCACCCTTTATTTCAGCGACTACGCTTTATTTGTCAGAACGATATCCTTTCTCTCGTATTTCCTGGCGCGACTCACTCACGCTTTTTACATAGCGTAGGTGTCATGCATGTTGGCGGGCGCATGTTCCGCGCAATGATTGAAAACTGTCTGAAACGCTGCTCCCAAGAACAGCGTTCAGTGGTAAAAACCGACACACTAGAAGCTATCAGCTACTTTCACAGGCTTGTTCGTTGTGCCTGCCTTCTACATGATGTTGGACATAGCAGCTTCTCGCACCAATTCAATCGAACCCCCTCTATTAAATCCCTTCTTGCTCAAGGAGGACGTTTTGAACATCTTTGGGCAGGCATTGACACCAGCGCTATCTATAAAGATCCGCCAACAATACTCGAGCATGAGCACTTTTCAGTTCGTGCTGCCTGGCAAATACTGCAAGATATCGATAACAAAGCACCAAGCCTGGAACCTTTAGATATTCTGTCTCTGATGGAAACCACCTCAATTTCCCCAAGTGATTTATTTAATCGACACGCTCACGCCCTTTGGCCGCTGATTGCTCCCAGCGACCTGGCGAATAATCCGGACTCCTTACCTGATGAATTCGCCAGCAAATTACAGCATGTTTTATCAAGCCTGGTATCGGGTGAGCTGGATGCAGACCGCGCCGATTACATGCTTCGCGACGGTTTTCACTCCTCGGTCACAATTGGAGGCTTTAACCTGGACCACCTGCTAAGCAATATTCATTTTGGTTGGTGTCCACAAACTAACTGGTTCGGTCTGGCAATTGCGGAAAAAGGCCTAAGCTCTCTAGAAGACTTTGTTTATAGTCGTCACCAAATGTATCGACAAGTCTACGCGCACAAAACAGCTCAAGGCTTCGACTGGCTGCTCCGCGCTGCGATTGATGAAGTGATGCAAAACCCCGAAGTGTCGAGCTTCGTTAACGCCAGTCTGGACAATATTGATAGTTTCAAGTATCTAACAGACAGCTATTTCTGGGAAGCTTTTCGAAAGCACGCTTCGGTTAAGAAAAACTCTTACTCTTCCTGTATTCTGGATAGACATAAGATGCGCTATCTAGCGACACGAGACAACCTCAGCAAAGAAGAAGAGCTTCATTACCTAAATTTCTTATCAAAGGAATTTGGTCACCCTGAGCAGCAATTAGTCTCATCTAGCATTACTGCACGATTCACAAAAATCAAAGATGGTTTTGAAGACATCAAAGTATTAGTATCAGATCATCAAAGACAAGCACCGACCTTAAAATTAATCTCGGATACCAGTCGTTTTTTTGATAAATTTACCGACGAAAGGATTACACACTTTTATCTTAATCCCGTCGACAAGGAAACGTATTAAGTTTACACGATAAGGACCCGGACGTTTAATGAAAACAAGAGATCGAATACTCCATAAAAGCCTGGAGCTTTTCAATGAGCTGGGTGAACCGAATGTCACCACGCTATTGATTTCTGACGAGCTTGATATAAGCCCGGGGAACCTTTACTACCACTTCAAAAGTAAAACTGACATTCTGACGAATTTATTTGAGTGGTTTGAAAATGAAATGGGAGCTCTGTTGGAAGCGCCCAATACAACGCCAGATATCGAGGATCAATGGTTCTTTCTGCACTTGATATTCGAGCACATTGAAAAGTACCAATTTCTTTATAAAGATATCGTCCATGTGCTCGGTCGCCATGACAATATCAAGCTACGCTTCAATAAAATCATTCAAAAGAAAAGGAAAGCTACGCTCAATATTTTGAAGGGACTAGAAGAGCAAGGCAGTATCGAAGCAAATAATGATGAGCTCGAAGCCTTGTGTGAGAATATCGTACTAACGGCAACGTTCTGGATCAATTACTGCATTGTCTCGAGCAACAAGAGTTTGTCTGAAGACATGCTCGCTCGAGGCGTTTATCAGGTTATCTCGCTGGTGGCACCGTTTTTAGATAAAGAACAGCGCCAACTACTCAACGAATTGAAAAAGGCCTACTTGTAGGCCGTTCTTCTAATCATTGATCAAACGATTATTTCTCAGCCAGTTTGGCCTCAAGCTCAGACACACGTTGTTCCAGTTCCGCAACACGATGATTAGTTGGAATCCCTAAGCGCACCAAAGCCGATGATACTCGCTGATCGAAAACACTCTCAAGCTTACCGAAGGTACCGCTGGCTTTCTCTCTAACATCCTCAACACGATCCTCTACCGCCTTGAACTGTTTTTCTACTACGCCACGGGTCAGGCTTTCTATTTCCTCACCTTCCTTTACAAGCTTGTCGAAAATCTTTCCGGTATCTTCTTCAGCTTTATTGTAGGCCCCTAAACCTGCCAACCAGATCTGACGTGCAGACTCTTTGATTTTCTCGGATAGCTGCGAGCTCTGGTCACCATCCTTTATTTGTTTGATCTCATCGCTCTGGTCGATATCTTTTGACATATTTCACCCTCTCGTTCGAGACTACTCAATACGGGTAATCGTGTCGCTATACACCCGGTATTGATTCAGTAACTAGCGTTTAACCAGCCCTGCATTAATAAGATTTTACAATTTAGCCTTTGTTGAATGCAGCTTTATTGTCTATACCCAATAGTATCGATAATAAAAGGTTTATGAAATGGGTTTGATAAGTAAATCGGCACTAATTGATTTAATCGTAGGCTGGTTGACACACGAGCGTCCTCCCAGCAGCATTCCTATGAGTGACTTTGAGCGCACACGCTACGAAATCAAACCTGGCGACGTAATCCTCATCGAAGGTCGTAGCCGAGTGAGTGATGTCATCAAAACCATTACTCAAAGCTGCTGGTCACATGCCGCTCTGTATATTGGCCGGCTTCATGAAATTGAAGACCCTACCACAAGACAAAAGGTTAAAGAATATTTTGACGGGCAACCCGACGTTCAGCTCATTGTCGAAAGTGAACTTGGTATGGGTACGCTAGTCAGGCCGCTATCAACTTACGATAGAGAGCATATGCGCATTTGCCGACCTAGGGATTTAACCTATGGCGATGCTCAAAAAGTAATAAATTACGCAGTCGGCCGACTTGGTACCGACTACGATATTCGCCAAATCTTCGATTTACTACGCTTTCTGTTTCCCTGGCTAGTGATGCCACGAAAATGGCGCTCGAGCCTATTCACCTCACATGTAGGCACCACAACGAAGACAGTCTGCTCAACAATGATCGCAGAGGCTTTTGCTTCAATTCAGTATCCGATTCTTCCCTTGGTCAAGCGCAGCGAGCAACATGAAGTAAAAATCTATCGACGCAACCCCAAACTGTGCACCCCCAGTGATTTCGATTACTCCCCCTATTTCGACATCATCAAATACCCTTTTATGAATTTTGCCCAATCACAACCTCATTACCGCCTATTGCCCTGGGATACGGACAATATTCACTCAGAACACAAACCACACCGCTAAGTGCTGGAGTTCCAGCACAGGCTAATCTCTCGTCGGCTAAAAACCATATCAAAGGTTAGCACGCCAACTTAGAAGAAAATATCATTAAAAAATGCTTGTTTTTTGAGCGATCTGACTAATACTTTGAGTGTCTGATAAGCGAAGTGCAATTATCAGCAATGAAAGACTTTCATGGATACTACTCGCACTATTTACCGGATTCGTATCCCAGCGAATCCGGTTTTTTTGCTTGACCTGAATTAAGAACATACTTCTCTTAGGTAATCTCAAATCCAAGCGATTTAATCAATAACTCTGCTCATGACTCTGCTACACTAAAACTAACAGACTGAATCTTTGTTCATTTATCAATT
>NZ_LWGE01001118.1:0-6651 GCF_001635315.1 Oleiphilus sp. HI0123 | reverse complement strand
GATCATAAGAATGGTTTTTACAAAGAAGATAAGTATTCCTGCATTGGCAATATCAGTCATAGCTTTATGTATCTCTCTCTTCCAGGTTGTTAGGGCTGAAATGAATAATCAAGAACTGAAAAGCCATGTATGCAAACCATATCTTGCAGCAAAGGAAACTGGTGAACTAGGTAAAGACGTTTTCTTCGATGACAACACTATTAATTTGTGTGAGAAAAACTAACGGAAAACTTGAGAATACTATATATTCCGTTGCAACCATCTTTGAATTAGCTATCCCGACTTTGTTGCCATAGATGGATTGGCCGCGCGATGGTCTCGTGTCAATATTAAAATCAAACTTGATGATATGAAGAGGAACGGGGCGTTACTAGTATAAATTATTTGCTCTTCCTGCGTTTAGATTTTCTTTTATGAAGGCTCATTAATGACGTTAAATCATCCAAATATTCTCGTAAATTGACCATTTAGATCTTTAAAAGGTCCAAATTACTCGGACACTATGTCCATCTACAAAGTTCATCGTTTGTACGGTTTTATGGTGTAGAGGTCAATACTCACTTAGGGCTTCGTAGCCCAGTAATTACGGTATATTGCTTAAACTTGCCATTTAGTTATGATGATCTTAATATTCAATTTTTTGGAAGGCAAGATACGGCAAGGGTAGGGCGGTTTAACCAACAATCAACAACTTACGAGTCTATTTTGACATGGTAGAGGTCGGCAGTTCGAATCTGCCTAGTCCTACCAATTTCCCTATTCGCTCCTTATTTTTATAGTTGTGGCATGTCGCGATCGTTCTAGCGATTTAAAAATACAAATTTTGGATAGCCTCCAAGTGCATAGCTAACCTCGTAAGTTGCTTCACCATTCAATTGCGATATTTCTAAACAAGGCCTCGGGAGAGATAGGTCGCAATCACCGTTGCTCAATATGTAATCTTTGTACGCTTGTATTGTAGTTGTCTGGAATAGGGAGTGGCGACCTGATAGATTTTGTTTGGGGAGTGTGAAGCTGCAGCAGTAAAAGGATAGCTCAGCGTTGGAGCTATTGTTTTTTGCTTCAGCGCAATATTTAACTGCGTGTTTTGGCGTTAGGTCTATTAACCTTGCAACCGGGTAGAATGTAGCGTTTGCAGAATCAGCGCTGTTATTCTTCACAACCTTAAGCTCTAAAGACACATTAATAGATTGTGGAATAAATATACCATGCGGCTTAAGTTGGTCTGCTAGGTTTGCCGTTATTTCTACTTGAGGCTCATGCTCAAGAGACTTCTGCATTGTTTCGCTGATGATAATGTCGAGTGTATCAGGGTGCTGGTATTCACAGGCATTAGCGTTGACAAGGTGACTGGAATACTTCGTTAATTCAAAGGCCTGTAATAGGCGTTCAACACTGTCAAGCGATTCTTGATGGATATCTAAAAAGTATGGTTCTATTTCATCAGAGCAAAACTGAGTTAGTAGCGGTAGTAGGAGCGTTGCGTAGGGCCCGCAGCCAGCGTAAAGAATTTTTATTGGCTGATCGATAGAGTTGGCTAATGTATCGCTTATAGCGGCATTGACAGCCTGAATGAAGGTTATGCTGCGCTGATGATCAAGTGTGCACTGAGCTGCTGCTTCCGAGCAAATAGCTAAGCCTTGAGGGAGGTATGAATCACTCGCCCATGCATCGAAGGCAGGAGATGCTGTTATACCGCCAAGATCACTACAGACCTTTGCATAGTCCTCTAAGGCTTTTGTTTTGTATGAATATGGCGACGACTTATCCAGGATAGCCTTCGTTATTTCTTCTAATTTGGAGCGGTTCATCGTTTGCTCTATTGCCGCTTAGATCCAGCCAAATAGAAAGTCCCATAAACTCCATGACTCTTTTTTCTCAAGCTCATTTTTTGCTTGTTCAAGTACGATGCGTTCTTGTTCTAAGGCTTTCTTTTCTTCTTCTAGCTTGAGTTTTTCTTGCGCTATTCGTTGTTCTTCAATACGGCGCTCTTCCTCAAGTCGTGCTTGTTCTTGCTGTTGCTGGGCTAGAAGCTGCTTTTCCTCTTCAAGCTTGCGTTGCTCTTGTTCTTTTTGCTCTTGAAGCCGCTTCTCTTCTTCTGCTCTTTGTTTAGCTAAGCGTTCAGCTTCAGCTTTTTTTGCGTGAGCGATGCGCTCGGCTTCGAGCTTCTTTTTAGCAGCTGCGTCTGCTTGGGCCTTTTGCTTCTCTATGTTGTTCTTTTTGACGCGTTTGCTAACCACCTTGGGCGGTGCTTTGCATTCGCCACGAGAAGGGTCTAGACGGCAGCGAATTTTCCAGAATAACTTCAGTGCGGTAGGGTTGTTGATCTGATCGTCTTGTAAGGCAAGTCTAATGCGTTTACTGAAGTGATCAATCTCATCCTTTACGAATTGATTAGTTTTAATCCAGTAGTGCTTGGGGATTTCCTCTTCGGCATCAACTACCATTTTGTTCATCGCTTTCATTCGTGTCAGCATGTAGTTTCGCATTTTATTCCCGAAATCCTCAGGGAACTGATCACGACGAGCAATGGTTTGAAGCATTCCGTAATATAGCCGGTAATCAATAATTCCTCCTTTATCTGCAAGACCCTCGTAAAGCTCAAAGGTGTTGTAGGCAAGAGCGGGCATGATCACAATATCAACTTCGCCGGTTTTAAATTTATCTGCAAAGTTTGATAGTGTTACCGTGACAGGTTTGGACTTAGATAAACTTGCAAATTTATACATTTGCGGATCATTATTCAAAATCGCAATCTTTTGACCAGAAAATTCGTCAATTGTGTCAATCGAGCGGTCTTTAACAAAGGCATACATCGAACCAACAGGGAAGGTTGTTACAACCTCATAATTGTTTTCGATCATCAGCTTGCCAGCCCTAGAGCGGCTTAGCGTAGCGATAGCAAGCTCAAGCCCTTTCTCTGAGTTAATTGCTCCAATTGCGTCCATTGTGCCGGCAAACTTAACAAACTGGCGCGACAGGATGCTCGTAAGAACGGCAGCCTCGCAGTTGCCAGCCTTAAATTGCTTAACAACATCGGTTTCTTCGGTGTAGGCGACAAATTTGAGCTTTAATCCCCAGGCTTGAGCTCGTGGAATAACGTCGGAATAAAATGTCATCACTGGGCCACTTCGGCCAACAGGATCCCAAACGCAGAACGTTTTAGATTCTAAAGAAAAAGCAGAGCTACTGAACAGGCTTATCAAGATGCAAAGAAATATAGAGAAGAGCTTCATACAGCACACCTCTGCTGAAGAGCTGGGCGGTATATATATGAATTCATGTGGCTGTTGAAAAAAAGCTGGCCAGTGAAATGACTAAATAGTCGAGTAGTCATTCGTATTCATCCTTGTTTAGAGCGTATTGTGGTGCATTATTTTTTGCTGGCAAAGCCTATCATAGTCCTTGGCTAGATAGGGTGAATCAGATAACAAAAATTATAATTAGGGGCAGAAAGGCTTGAATTGCTATCAACGTCCATGCTTTTGCAATTATATAGAAAATCCAGATGTTTCGTTTTATTGTCGAATTGTAAAATATTGTACGATATATGCTCAATTTACTGGTCGTGTTGATAAAGCTATGTTCTCATCTATATTAATAGAAACATTACGCAACATTGGTTCACGTATTACTCCCGCAGTTTGTTGCAAGCTTTAGACAATCGCTATGGTGATTTAGCTTGTCTTTAAGTAGTTGGAATACAGGTTCGTGCGAGAGAAAATGATGATAGGCGGGTAAAAATATGTACGCGACTCAACAAACAGAAAAAACGCGTCTAGGTGATATTCTTTTAGATAAAGGCCTAATAAACGAAACGCAGTTGAATGAAGCAATTGCTTCTCAGCAAGGCACTGATCTGCCCTTGGGTCAGATTCTCGTCGATAAAGGCTGGTTGAGTCGTAGACAGATTGACCAAGCTCTTAAAGTACAGAGTAAATTACGTAGCGCCATTGTTTCTTCGATTATTAGTTTATCTCCCTTGGCTTTGGTTGGTTGTGGCTCAGCAGCGACCTCTGACGAAGAACCTGTAGAAATTCAGCAAGTTGAAGAGCCTGGTGGGCAAGAGGCTCAGGGGAACAGTGAAGAGGCTTCCAACGATTCTTCAGATAATTCAAGCGATGCTGGAGATACTGGCGGCTCAGTAGTCGGTGGACAAGATGACAGTGGCTCTGACGACCAGCAAGCGGGCAGTGGGGAAAGTCAAAGCGGGTCGAGTGATTCTAGCGGTAGTGACAACGAAGGTTCTTCTGACGCTACTGACGGGCAGGAGCAAGAAGCGTCTCTCGGCGCTATAGAATTTAGCTGGGCTTATCCAAGTCAGCGAGCGGATGGTTCAGATTTCGAAGTTTACGAAATACAGGGCTTTAGAATCTATCAAGTTGCTGGTAACGGTGAGGTTGATACTGTTCATGAGGTCGATGGTCTAGATACCTCATATATTGTTACTGAGCTGGCCGATGGTGATTATCATTTTGCAATTACCGTTGTAGATACTGACGGCCTCGAAAGCGACTTATCCGACTCTATTTCTGTAACAATCTAATCGTCTTTTTTCAATAAAGCTCAGATTACCTGGATCTGAGCTTTTTAAGTTCTTTCAAAACAATTCTTAGTGGCTACGGCTACTTTTGTTTCCATATATCCTTGTTACTTGACTGGCTGCTTGACTGATTTCCGCGGGATTGCTTTTGAGTAGGGCGTCTTTTTGCTCTTCTAGGCTTATTTTTATCGGAGTCGGTCTTCGCCTGATTGCCGTGCTGCTCGGCTTTTGGCTTTTTGGGTTTCTTGGGCTTTTTTGCTTTGATCGGACGAGTATCTAGCTGGGATTCGGGTAGGGAGTGCACAGGTTCGAAGCCTTCGACCGTTCTACGTTGAATCACTTGTTTAGTTAACCGTTCAATACCTTTGAGTTCTTTAAATTCATCGGCACAAACCAAAGATATCGCTAAACCATCCGACCCCGCGCGGCCGGTTCTACCTATTCTGTGCACGTAATCTTCAGATACGTGAGGTAGCTCAAAGTTAACAACCTGAGGTAGCTGATCTATATCGATGCCGCGTGCTGCAATATCAGTCGCAACTAAAACTTGAATGACACCAGACTTAAACTCTTGTAGGGCTCGAGTTCGGGCACCTTGACTTTTATTGCCGTGAATCGCGGCAGCTTTGATACCTGCCCCTTCGAGAACTCTTGTTAGGCGGTTTGATCCATGTTTGGTACGACAAAAAACCAAAGTTTGTTGCCAGTTTTCTTCCTTAATCAATTGGCATAAAAGTTTTGATTTTCTATTTTTATCGACTGGGTATATCCACTGCTCAATTGTTTTTGCTGTTGTATTACTGGGACTAACTGAGACCTCAACGGGGTTATGTGTAAACTCTCTTGAGAGCATCTTGATTTCGTCTGAAAAGGTGGCTGAGAATAATAGGCTTTGCCTTTTCTTTGGAAGCAAGGAAATAATTTTCCGAATATCCCTTATAAAGCCCATATCTAGCATTCTGTCAGCTTCATCGAGAACAAGGATTTCGAGGTCTTCAAATTTCACTGCATTTTGAGAGTGTAGGTCGAGAAGACGTCCCGGAGTGGCTACAAGTATATCGAGACCTTTACGTAGCAGCATCATCTGAGGGTTAATCTTGACGCCACCGTAGACAACAGAAGAACGTAGAGGAAGGTGTTTCGAATACTGCTCAACACTTACGGCAATTTGTGCTGCGAGTTCTCTGGTTGGGGCGAGGATAACTGCACGAACTCGATTACCTTTTGGTTTTTCGCCTTTAACGAGACGATCTAGGATGGGCAATGTAAAACCAGCAGTTTTCCCTGTGCCGGTTTGTGCTGCTGCTAAAAGGTCATGGCCGGCAAGTACTTCAGGTATAGCTTTTTCTTGTATAGGGGATGGGGTTTTATACCCTAATTCTTCAATAGCTTTTAATAGTGGAAGCGAAAGACCTAAAGACTCGAAACTCATAAACTGCTCAACTGTAGGGGCTGTACAATAACAATACAGCCAAAATAAGGAGAGCGAGCTTATAGGATTCTAGTGGTTGGCGCTAGTATTGTTTTTGAGCGATAGCTGTTCACGATGTTTAAGAAATCAAGGCATAAACTCCTGATTGATCTTGTCGATCGAGCCATCCCGGTACATCTGTTTAAGATGTTTGCGAATGTTTTTAATCACTGCAGGCGAAATCGATAGGTTGCAGCCGATTGCTCTAAGATGTGTAAAAAAATCTAATGCAGATTTCTTAATTTCGATGTTCTCAGTGTGGGATATGTAGTGTGCCGCTACCGCGTCTGTTTCCCAAAAGTCTATACGGCCTGCTCTTAATTTATGAATATTTGCGGAATTCTTTGCAACGATCTCTACCTCAAAACCCATGCCTTTAAGATATGCGCCACTCGCGCTGCCCAAGTGGCTGCCTATGCGATACGGTTGGGCATCCATTAAGGTGATGATCTTTCGATCCAAGTGCTGATCTATTGTTTGAAACAAACCATTTCTTGAGATCAAAATGGGGCTAATCCAGGTAAACTTTACCTCACGTTCTTGATTTCGTTCGATCGGGAGTACGCAGGTGTTGGGTGTCTTCTCTGCAAAGATTAGAGCTCGCTTTTTAGGCATCAAATAAAAATCATACTCCATG
>NZ_LWGE01001117.1:0-3624 GCF_001635315.1 Oleiphilus sp. HI0123 | reverse complement strand
TCAACAATCGCGGTGCAATCAGTCATCAGCACGGAGTTGGTAAAGATCATGCTCCTTTCCTTCCAAAAGAGAAGGGCGAGTTAGGAATGCACCTCATTAAAACTGCTTTTGCAGCCATGGATGAGAAGGGCTTATTGAACCCGGGAACCCTGATAGAAGATGACAGAGTAAAAAGCCTGTTCGACTAGCTTTTTTGCAAGCTCGGCTCAATTTACGGTCCAAAAAAATTATAACTTTTCAAACTCTCGGCGTGACAGCTGCGATATGACGACGACGGAGGTAAGCCGTGTCACAAGATAAACAATATGCATCCTCTATTGCTTATTGGGCGCCAGGTGGCCGAGCGTTAGCCTTAGATGTGCTGCGCTCTGGAAAGGCTTGGGACTTGGTGATTGTTGGTGGCGGGATTACCGGTGCCGGAATCTATCGCGAGGCTGTCGCGCAGGGTTTGAAAACCCTCTTGATAGAGCAAAAAGACTTTGCCTGGGGGACTTCATCACGTTCATCAAAAATGGTTCATGGCGGACTGCGGTATCTGGGAAGTGGACAATTTTCCTTAGCTAATGACTCGGTCAAAGAGCGTCAGAACTTGATGGATGAGTTGCCCGGTTTAGTTGAGCCTTTGCCATTTATTATGGGGCATTACAAAGGTGTTTTTCCCGGGCCTTGGGTGTTTAACAAACTTTTGGCTATTTACGACTACATGGCAGGGAAGCGCTATCGGCAGTTTTTCAAACGAGGCATATTAGACTTTTTAGTCCCGGGCTTGCTTACCAAAAAGTTAAAAGGCGTCACTCAATTTGCTGACGCTTCTACCGATGATGCTCGTTTGGTTTTACGTGTATTGGAAGAGGGCAATCGCGACGGCGGTGTTGCGATCAATTATCTGCGAGCAGAGCAAGTAAGCAAGGACGAAAATGACAGAGTCACGGGCGTCTTGCTGAAAGACCAACTGAGTGCTGAACAGTTTGAGTTGCAGGCAAATGTTGTCATCAATGCTGCCGGGGTATGGACAGATGAACTTCGACAACAGCTCGGTGAAAACAAAGTAATAAGGCCTCTGCGTGGCAGCCATTTAGTTTTGCCTCAGTGGCGCTTGCCAGTGGCGTATTCTGTGAGTTTTTTTCACCCGAAAGATAAGCGGCCAGTGTTTGCTTTCCCCTGGGAAGGTGTGACGGTTGTCGGGACAACGGACCTTGATCACAAGCAAAGTAGTCGAGACGAGTCCAGCATAAGCGCTGGCGAAGTAGCGTATCTGTTAGCTGCTGTGAATCAGCAATTCCCAAATAGTTTGATTTCTGAAAGCGATGTTATAGCGACGTACTCGGGTGTTCGCCCTGTTGTCAGTAAACATTCTAGCAAGCAAGAAGCTGACTTGAGTAAACCGGCAAAGCCTTCTGATGAAAAGCGTGAACATGTTGTCTGGGATAATCGAGGCATGGTGAGCGTTGCAGGAGGTAAGCTGACGACTTATCGTTTAATCGCCTTGGATGTGCTTCAAACGGCGGCGAGATATTTAAATCGGAAACCTGAAGACTTTAAGTCGAGTACACACTTTCCTGAGACTGACCATGTAATGGCTTCAGCTCATATCAATGCACCTCAGATTCGTAGGCTAAAAGGACGCTATGGCTTTGGCGCAGAACGTATCGTTGAGCTGGTAGATAGGAAACCTGAGTTAGCAGACAAAGTCTTGACTAGTGATACCATATTCGCTGAGCTTGTTTATGCCTGTGAAACTCAACTAGTCGTGCATTTAGACGATCTAATGCTGCGCCGCACTCGTTTAGGACTTGTTCTTCCTAAAGGTGGTGAGGCCGTGCTTACTCGCGTCAAGGCTCATTGTTTGGAAGCTTTAGGCTGGGATGAGCCTCGTTGGGATCAGGAGGCGAGCAGGTATCAGCGTATTATTAGTGCTCATTATTCTCTTCCTGTCGAAGAAGCCAAAAAAGAAGAGCGGGTGGTGTGATGAGCGAGCAGTATATCTTCACCATTGATAACGGTACTCAAAGTGTTCGGGCCATAATATTTGATACCCAAGGTAATTTGATCGCTAAGGGCAAACAAGAGCTCGAGCCTTACTTCTCTAGCCAGCCGGGCTGGGCTGAACAAGATCCAGAGTATTACTGGTCTTCATTAAAAAAAGCTTGCGATAAACTATGGGCTGCAGCTGATATTGATCGTTCCAGGATTATTGCAGCAACGGTCACCACGCAGCGCGGTACGGTCGTTAATGTTGATGAGCAGGGAAGGCCTGTGAGGCCAGCCATTGTCTGGCTAGACCAGCGTAGGGCAGAGGTAAAAGGGGATGTGCCCGGTTTTTGGAAGTGGTTGTTTAAAATCGCCGGGGTTGAAGATGTTGTACATCGATTTCGAGAGAAATCGCAGGCATTATGGATTTCCCAGAGCCAGCCTGAAATATGGCGCAAGACACATAAGTTTCTGCTGTTATCAGGCTATTTGAGCTTTAAGCTAACGGGAGAATTTAAAGACTCTGTTGGTGCCCAGGTTGGTTACATTCCCTTTGATTATAAGAAGTTAAAGTGGGCTGCTGAATCAGACTGGCGTTTTAAGATTTTGCCTTCTTTGTGCAAAGACATGTTACCTGAGCTGGTAGATCCTGGGGAATCATTAGGTGCTTTGACCAAAGAGGCAGCAACTCATTTGGGGCTAGATGAAGGCTTACCTATCATTGCCTCGGCGTCTGATAAAGCCTGCGAGATTATCGGCTCTGGCGGCAACCGGCCTGATATCGCTTGTATGAGCTATGGCACGACAGCGACAATCAATACAACTAACTCTAAACATATTGGACCGATTAAATACATGCCGGCTTATCCGGCTGCAATTCCAAAGTACTTTTCATCCGAGATTATGATTTATCGCGGTTTTTGGATGGTGAGTTGGTTCAAAAAAGAGTTTGGCCTACGAGAGCAAAAGATAGCCGAAGAGAGAGGCATAGAACCTGAACAGTTATTTGATGAACTGGTGAATCAGGTTCCGGCGGGCTCGATGGGGCTTATGTTGCAACCATACTGGTCACCGGGTGTGCGCGACCCTGGGCCGGAGGCAAAAGGCGGTATTATCGGGTTTGGTGATGTGCATACTCGCTCCCATATCTATCGCGCTATTCTGGAAGGTTTGGCTTACGGCTTAAAGGAAGGCATGCAGCGTCTGGAAAAGCGAAACGGGCTTAAGGTGAAAACCTTGCGTGTCTCGGGGGGCGGCTCTCAAAGTGATGCCGCGATGCAATTAACTGCTGATGTCTTTGGTATGCCTGCAGAAAGACCTCACACCTATGAAACCTCTGGCTTAGGGGCTGCCATTGATGTTGCTGTTGGTTTAGGCGTTTATGCAAGCTTCGATGAAGCCATTGAGAATATGGCGCGTGTTGGCAAGGTGTTTCAGCCAAACCCTGAACGAGTTAAGTTGTATGCTCGTTTGTATAAAGAAGTTTATTTGAAGATGTATCCCCAGCTGCAACCACTTTATAAGACAATTCGCGATATTACAGGTTACCCTGAGTAGTTTGGGATCTGTATTTCAATAGTAGACAGTATAAAAATGAAAGAGTAGACTCATATTTCTGGTTAAAAAAAGATCAGTGTTGTTCTTATTCCGTTG
>NZ_LWGE01001116.1:0-4732 GCF_001635315.1 Oleiphilus sp. HI0123 | reverse complement strand
CTCCCTCATGTTTTGATTCTCACAGCAATTGTTGTCGGCGTTGCGACAACGGCTGTGGGGCTTTCACTAATTGTTCGGATCAAACGGGCTTACGGCACAGTTGAAGAGAACGAATTTGAAAACAAGGATGATGCCATCTAATGCTTGACCAACACCTGGCTGTGCTTCCTATAATTTTGCCCCTGATAGCAGCACCTATCACACTCGTTTTGGGCCGTTCAATACTATCTTGGTGTTTTGCCACGCTAATAAGCGCTTGGGCCTGCCTGGTCTCGTGGCAGCTATTAGTTGCAGCTCTATCTGATGGCGCACTTAGCTATGCTGTCGGTGGCTGGCCACCACCCTGGGGGATAGAATTACGTATCGATGCCGCTAACGCGTTTATTCTGTTAGCCGTATCAGCGCTTTCAACACTTGTTCTAATTTACTCAAAGGACAGTATTGAAAAAGAAATCGACCCATCAAAACACTCACTATTCTACACTGCACACCTACTATGTCTTGCCGGCCTTTCTGGCATACTAGTTACTGGTGATGCCTTTAATCTCTTCGTGTTTCTTGAGATTTCCTCGCTTGCAACCTATACCCTTGTTAGCCTGGCTTCGGATCGACGCTGCTTAACTGCTGCTTTTCGCTATCTAGTGATGGGAACGATCGGTGCAACGTTTATCCTGATAGGCGTTGGCATGCTTTATATGAAGACAGGCACCCTTAACATGCTAGACCTTGCAGGCCGTATCGACGTATATGACAGCAGCCGCACGATCAATACCGGGCTCGCATTTATTATGGTCGGCGTCAGCATCAAGCTTGCTTTATTCCCATTACATATGTGGCTTCCTCCCGCTTATACCCATGCGCCCTCAGCTGTTACCGCGTTTTTGGCCAGCACAGCGACTAAAGTTGCAGTGTATGTGATGATTCGTTTCATCTTTACAATATTCGGGGCTGACCATGTTTTCACCGATATGGGCATGGATCTAATTTTGATGGTCTTGGCTGTCGTCGCAATTTTCAAGTGCTCTTACATGGCAACCGTGCAGAGCAACGTTAAAACAGTCCTTGCTTATAGTAGTGTTGCGCAAATTGGTTATATGATTCTCGGACTGAGCTTAGTCAGCGTAACAGGTTTGATGGCGGGACTTATCCACATATTTAACCATGCACTCATGAAAGGAGCTTTGTTTATGGCCGTCGGTGCCGTCTTTTATCGCGTAGGCTCTGTTGATATAAAAGCGTTCAGAGGTTTGGGCAAACACATGCCTTTAACCATGGCGGCATTCACAATTGCTGGCCTGAGTATAATCGGCGTACCGCTCACCGTTGGTTTTGTAAGTAAATGGTATCTGGTGACAGCAGCGCTAGAACAAAATCATTGGGTACTTGCTGCACTTGTACTTGCTGGCTCATTGTTAGCGGTAATCTATATTGGCCGGGTATTAGAGGCTGCGTATTTCCAAAAACTACCAGAATCACAAAACCCTAATAATATTAAAGAAGTTCCCTGGCTAATGCTGGCTCCGATGTGGGCACTTGTATTGGCAAACATTTATTTTGGTATCGATACAAGCTTGACTACCGACGCTGCAAATAGCGCATCTCAATGGTTATTCCAGAATACAACCTTAAGTATTAATGCTCAGGAGGTTTCTCCATGAACCTCTGGCAAGGTATTGAGCCATCACAGCTGATCACCCTCTCGATTCTTGTACCTTTTATTGGTGCGTTAATCGTTATCGCAACAGGTAAGAACCCAAACATCAGAGAGGCTGTCACATTAAGTACAGCAGCTATCTTATTCTCTATCGTATTAGCAATTACCGACTATACCTTTCAGGGTGTTGCCCTTAAGCTTGATGTTATCGACTTATTTCCAGGTCTTGGGATCAGCTTTGAAGTTGAACCCCTTGGCGTACTTTTCGCTATTGTAGCGAGCTTCTTGTGGATCATTACCAGCATCTACGCGATTGGTTATATGCGAGGCCACAATGAAGAAAACCAAACTCGATTTTTCTGCTGCTTCGCACTGGCGATCAGTTCCGTTATGGCAATTTGCTTCTCAGGCAACCTGCTAACACTATTCATATTTTATGAAGTATTAACACTGTCAACTTACCCACTAGTAACACATGCTGGGACTGAAGCAGCCAAGCAAGGCGGCAGAACTTACCTCGGCATCTTGCTTAGTACATCAATCGCATTTTTACTCTTTGCTGTCTTGGGTACTTACAGCTTAACAGGCACATTGGATTTCCAAGCAGGTGGAATTTTTGATAATTCACACAGCAAGGCCGTCCTTAGCGTTCTACTCGTTCTATTCTGCTATGGCATTGGTAAAGCAGCCATTATGCCTTTCCATCGCTGGCTACCTGCCGCAATGGTTGCGCCAACACCGGTTAGTGCACTGCTACACGCTGTCGCTGTCGTAAAAGCGGGCGTGTTTAGTATCCTAAAAATAATTATTTATATCTTCGGGATCGACCAGCTTAAAGAGCTCGCAACCACAGATATTATGCTCTATATCGGCGCTGCCACGATACTGCTCTCGTCTTGCATTGCTATGACTAAGGACAACCTGAAAGCTAGACTGGCCTACTCTACAGTAAGTCAACTAAGCTACATTGTCGTGGGTGCTCTGCTTGCTTCATCTATCGCCCATGCCGGTGCTGCCTTACATATCGCCACACATGCTGTTGGTAAAATCACCCTCTTCTTCTGCGCCGGTGCAATTATGGTTGCCAGTCACAAAAAGAACATCAGCGACATGGTGGGACTTGGCCGGCAAATGCCACTCACCTTTGCTGCTTTTGCGATTGGTGCAATAAGTATAATTGGCCTTCCTCCTATGGCAGGAACCTGGAGCAAGTGGTATCTGACAATGGGCGCTCTTGAATCTGACAAGCTCATCATTGTCGCCGTGCTAATGATAAGTTCCTTGCTTAATATCGCTTATCTTTTGCCCATCCCAATCAAAGCATTCTTTAATACCCAAGCAAAAGAATCTAAGCCTTGGGCATGGTCGGACACTAAAGAGGCTCCGTTACCAATTTTAATAGCACTTGGCGTGACTTCGTTTGGATGTCTTGCCTTGTTCTTCTATCCTCAACCCCTGATCGATCTAATAAATTTGATTCCAGGTGTATCAACGAATATGGGGGAAGGCTAAATGTCTGATCATCACTCTTCAGATGGCTGGTTCGACAAGCCAGAAAACGTCAAAAAGATGTTAAAAGTATTTTATGTCGCATGTGCTTTGCTAGTGATTGCTGACTTTATTGTTCACCGCCATATTTACCACAGCTGGGAGAACTTCCCTGCTTTTTATGCCATTTACGGCTTTGTAGGCTGTTCTATTCTCGTTTTCATAGCAACATGGATGCGAACCTTTCTGATGCGAGGTGAAGATTACTACGATGAGTAATGTGATTCCATTTCTTCCCCTAATGCTAGGTGCTTTAGCTGCGTTACTATTACGTGGCTGGACACGAAACCTCATCATGTTAGCGGCTCCCATTTTAGGTGCTCTTAACTTGGTCGGCCTAGAGCATGGCGTATTCTGGTCTATGGAGTTTATGGGCTATGCACTAGAGCCAGTTAAGGTTGATAAACTTAGCTTGATGTTTGGCTATCTTTTCCATCTTGCTGCTCTAATCGCCATCATCTACGCCTTGCACGTTAAGGATACTGTGCAGCACGTCGCAGGCCTCGCCTACGCAGGTAGTGCTGTCGGCGCAGTATTTGCCGGTGACTTACTTACCCTTTTCGTCTTCTGGGAGTTACTGGCACTCACATCCGTATTTCTTATTTGGGCTCGTCGAACAGATCGAGCCTATTCTTCTGGTATTCGCTATCTGATCATTCAAGTATTATCTGGCGTTTTGTTACTTGCAGGTCTATTGATCTTCGCGCACGTTAACAATAGCTTACTATTCACTCATATCGGCTTGCAGCATGAGGGCATCGCCCAAGTTGGTGCATGGCTAATCTTTTTCGCCTTCGGAATCAAGTGTGCCTTCCCTTTTATGCACAACTGGTTAACTGATTCGTATCCTGAAGCGACACCAAGCGGAACAATATTTTTAGCCTCGTTCACAACAAAGGTCGCGGTGTATGCTTTTGCTCGGGCCTACCCCGGTGAAGAAATTCTCGTATGGATTGGTGTCACCATGGCATGCTTTCCAATTTTCTTTGCAGTTATCGAAAATGATCTCCGCCGAGTACTTGCCTACAGCCTTATTAACCAAATTGGTTTTATGATTGTGGGGATTGGTATAGGTACCGCCATTGCATTGAACGGTGCCGTTGCCCATGCCTTTAATGATGTTATATTTAAAGGTCTGTTGATGATGACAATGGGCGCTGTCTTGCACATGACAGGTAAAATCAATGGCTCAGAGCTTGGCGGCCTTTACAAGAGCATGCCAAAAACAACCATACTTTGTATTGTTGGTGCTGCGTCTATCTCGGCCTTCCCGCTTTTCAGCGGCTTCGTATCGAAGTCAATGATTATGGCTGCTGCAGTAGCTGAAGGCTATGATGTTGTTTGGTTATTATTACTATTTGCCGCTGCCGGCGTATTTCATCACGCGGGCATCAAGATTCCTTACTTCGCATTTTTTGCTCACGATTCAGGTATCCGTACAACTGAACCACCCAAAAACATGCTAATTGCGATGACCTTAGCAGCCGTTGGGTGTGTTGTACTAGGTACCTTTCCTGCTCAGACTGTTTA
>NZ_LWGE01001115.1:0-1738 GCF_001635315.1 Oleiphilus sp. HI0123 | reverse complement strand
TTCTTCGTGCTTGGCTTTTGTTTTATGTGCCGAGATAGTGATGCCAATAACTGGCGAAGGGACTTTAACCGACTCAAAACGTAAGCTGAATAAATCCAGCCATACCTTTGCCAGATAATCACCTTTTGCTGAGCTGGCAAAAACTTCTTGAAAGCCTTTATCTCGTAAATGAAGTTGTAGTTTTAACTCATAGGCATAAAGATTTTGGATTCGTAAAAACTCTTCCAGTGCATTGAGTAAGCGCAGTAAGGGCTTTTCAAGAAGCTGAAGATTAGAGAGTTCAAATAGTAATTCCAAATAACGTGAAAACTGCATGGGAGGATGATAGAAATGGACGGCTTGTGGCAGAGTGCCGGTGAGTTGTCCGACATAATTAACCAGGGATAGGTCAAAACGTTTGGCAAGCTCTGCTGAGGGAACAGCCAGGAGTGCTTGCATGTCTCGAATACCGACACGTTGCAAGCGCTCAATTTGTTTATCAGGCAAGCGGCTTTCACTAAGCTTTTGCTGCTTGAGGTGCGCTAGCACTTGTTTACGTTCGTCACTAATCAGATTTAGGCCCGATCTTGCGAGTAGTTCAGCCGCTAGAGGTGAGTATGCACTGGCGTATTGATAATGGACTTGCTGTTTTTCCAAATGCTGTTTTAGGGTTTGCCAATAACTCGTGAGCCCATCATATAGGCTCAACATATTACTGACCCGTAACAACAAACCATTTGAACCGCAAAGGCTTATGTCGGAGGTGACTAAATAGAGCCAGTGAGCTATTTCAAGCAGTTTCTTTCTTTCTATTTCGGGATCATAAGCATGCACACAGAGCTCACGACATAAGGAGGCAGCGCTACCTAGCCCCATTCCCAAATGAATACCTTGCTGTAGGGCATGATCATTGGCTTGAACTACGATGTTTTTTTGACCATTGATTACGATAACGGCTTGCTGTTCGTCCTGATTGCATGCTGCCTGGTTTAAAAACAGGCTATCGATTTGTAGTGAAGGGAAGTGGAGGTAAAGCCATAAAGTTGATAGAGACATAGCATCACCTTTATACCGCTTTAGAAGCAGGGAAGGGGATGATGTTGTTCGTGTTTTGTAGTGCCAGTGAAGGCCAATAAGAAGACATATTGAGAGAGAATTCGGGTTTTGGCCAGGCACCTTTTTGTTTTGCGATGGTAATCGCGATACCTCGCTCTTCAGCCTTTAGTTGCAAGCTCAAATTGACTGGTAGTGAAAGGCTTTGCTGCTTTGCTGTTCGAAAGATGAACTGACGGCACTGCCCCTGATTACTGGCTAATTGTAAGCGTTGAATATGATGAACTTCTAGTTGGTTTTGCCACAGGAGTACGGCCTCACAGGCACCACTTTTCAAGCACTGTTCTGCAGACCACAAGGCTTCATTCGCAGAGTTAGTATTAATAAATAGTATGCGCTCTAACTCAATGCCTTGATGATAAAAGAACTCAGCACTCAAAATACCTGGCGGGTTGATAAATATGCAGAGGCCTTGTTTGTTTATTAACGAGGGTAATAACAGGCGAAGCTCGCCGATACCACAAGTTGAGTGCAGCATTACAACGCCTTTTTTTGGAAAGCCGCCAGACAAGTGAACATCGAGCTCGGAGTAGCCGGATGTTTCGAACTCAGGTGCTTGTTGCCTACTCCGGCCATGCCAGATTAGCTGTTTCTTTTCGAGTAAATCAATGAAGTTTTTCATAGTAAATGCCTGTATGGATATACA
>NZ_LWGE01001114.1:0-5788 GCF_001635315.1 Oleiphilus sp. HI0123 | reverse complement strand
TTTAGTCGTTAAATCTGGCCAATTTAATACAGAGGCGATTGAAAATAGTTTCGTGGTGAACCCTCAAAAGCAGCTTGTAACACTTCAAACGCAAGATACTGAGCTAGATATTTCTGTATCTGATCTTCAGAGTAAAGTGAACCTCGAAACTGTGGGGCAGCGATTTTCTGTCTTAGAGCATGGTGTTGTCGATTTTGCATTATTGTCTAACGAGGTCGATCGAATATTATTCGACGTTGTTAATGGTGGAGCCAAGTTGACTTTTGAAGTAGAGGGCGCTGCGCCAACAGAGGTTCTTACGTTACCACTTATTTTTGACCAATCTCGTGGTGCTAAGCTGTTCTCAGATTCTTTGGTTGGTGTATTCAGACGAACAAAACGACGAGTCTATATTGAGAACAAGGAAGTGAAAGGTCAAACTCAGGCTATTGGGTTATTAGACTTGGAAGCTAGCCTAATTGATCATGACCTACTCTATAGTAACGATAAAACTGAAAAAGAAATTTCACTAAGTGAAGTTAATGATGTGGCGCCTAACTTGGCTGAATCATATCGTTTGCTTTACGAATACTATGTAAAAAATAAAACACTTCCATCTTTATGCGGCTGGGGGAATGAATACCGAGCCTTAGTAAAGCAAGTAGTCAGCGCTTATCATGAATATCTGAGTTTAATTCCTCACAAGAGATATTTGGAGGATGAGCAAAAGCTTGTCTTGCAGATTGGTATGATGCATCACGAAGGTGATGAATTTATCTCGCCAGTTCATCCTCTGGTATTATCTTATTACTTGAATCTAGTTGAGTATGTAATCGCTGACGCCTCTAATAGTTTTCATGACCTACCAAAAGTGACACTTGATCGACTAAACCCTCAGGGGTTGCTGCCTTTTGTCTTCGATGCTGAGCATAGTTTCTCGTATGTAAAGGTGCACGAACATAACTGTTTCTGGATGCACTGTGTTCCGCATAAAGACACTAACTATAGTTATGTAACTAAGCTTGTTAAAGACAAAATAGACGAGTTTACCGAGGCGTTTTCCTCCTTATTTGGGAAAAGCAAAGGCATTGATGCTCGCTCTACTTTGATTATTAACTCGGTTAACAATTATGAGAATCATGAGTTATTTCTCGGTGTAGTTGAGCACGTAATTAAGCACAAGAATAAAACAGTCAATATTCATGTGAACGTCTATGATGATTCACTGATTCAAAATGAGTTTGATCGCTTTTCTGATATGTCTAGTTATGACCAGATAAAACAGAGCTATGGACTGAATAAAGGAAAAGCCAAAGATCATGCCGATACAATTGTTGACCTACTAAGAACACGCGTTACTTACAGTAAATTCACGCACGATGAAAGTGATCAACAAGCATACGCGCATTTAACTTTCTTTAGAAATAATCAAAAGGTTAAGGTAATTGACGTAAACCCAGAAGATAAACTATCTGGAATTACCTGCCATGGTTTGATTAATGGAGAGGCTTCAGCGAGTGAGCAAGGAAACTATATAACAGGTTTTGGACTAAAGAATACTGACTTCAAAGGATTGCTGCATGTAGAAATTGCAGAGATGCTTGGTCGACTCATTCGGCCTTCAAGAGAATCAGCAATCGAGTATCGTGATAGTAGTGCGATAGCGTTGGCAGTCGATGATAGGTTTAAGACTCAATTAGAACGCTCTTATGACAGCGCAATTTGGACATCTATTATTGACCCTAAAGTAACATTGGATTTCTTTGAAAACTCCCAAGATATGCTGCTCATACACTATTCGGATCAATATACTAGCTCTGCTAGTTATGATGCGATTACGGTGACACGTCAAACTGATTTGTATGACAAAGTGCTTGAGAAAGAAGAGGGAGGCTTGATAGGCGAATTTAATGCCTTTAATGGAGAGTGGTTATTAAAGATGATCACTGATCCACCGCTTATTCGCAAAGAGCGTAAAGGAATATTAGCAGCGTATAAATTAGTGAGTTGTTTGTTGGCTAATTCTGATATCACTTGGGTACCGATGTCGGCTGCTGAAATGGTAAGAGTGTCCGGAAATATTGGCCTTAAGATGTCAGAGTCAGAGTTTTCTAGGAATGTTCAAGGGTATAAGTCGGGGGCTATTTCTGATGACGTACTGTTTGTAGGGTTCAAAGATCAAAAACTCTACTTGCTGCCTTTAGAGGTTAAAACTGGCGTTAGTTATGACGTTAAAAAAGCAATCAAGCAAGCTCAGGAATTATCGCGCTATTTAAGTGAAGAGCTCCTTAGCGGAGATGGTTTTTCGAGAAAGCTGTATCGAGGGTTGTTCATCCGACAGGCATTAATGCAGATTGATAAGTACGAACTATATTCTATCTATCCAGAGGGGTACTTTTCTCAATTTGTTGATAACAAAGAGTGGTGGTTACAAGGCGACTACGAATTGGCAGGTATCGCTGATTATCCTCGCGGATTTGTTGTAGCTAACCTTCAAGATGACAAGTGCTTAGAAACCAATGTTGAAGAAGTGGAAGGTATACTGAAAATTGAGGTTCCATACAGTTTTCTGCCTAAGACAATTTCAACCCCCCTTAAGACCTTATTGCTCGATACTCATTTGACTGCCGCTGCGCAAGTACCGGAAAAGTACTTTTTAACCCATTCCGAAGCTTGTGAAGTTGTTCAGAATGTTGATCATCAGGAAATATCCGATATCGTCAAAGAAGTTGTTGATGAAGAGCATCAGGAAATTGAAGAGAATATTGAAGTTGAGAGTGTTCAGAAGATTGAACCAACAGAATCTCTAAAAGTACTAGTTGGTCACGAAGTAAAACATGATGAACCAGTTTACTGGGAGCCGACTAATACAGCCAAATTTATGAATACTAACTCAGGTATTATTGGCACTATGGGGACTGGCAAAACTCAATGTACAAAGTCGGTAGTTACTCAGCTATATCGAAACCAACATTTGAATATTGATGCGAAACCTATTGGTTTGTTGATATTCGATTACAAGTCCGACTATGTTGATGATAAGTTTTTATCTGTCACGGGAGGAAAGAAATATAACCTTCATAAGCTTCCCTATAATCCGTTGAGCCTCTTTGGCGATACCCCTATGTTGCCGGTTCATACGGCTAGGGGCTTCTCAGAAACCATGGGGAAAGCTTTCGGCTTGGGGCAAAAGCAGCAACTAAAACTTCGTAAGTTGATTAGTGAGGCCTATGAGCTTGCTGGAATAAGTAAGTCTGATCAATCAACATGGTCTAAGCCAGCACCGACTATTGCAGATGTTTGGAGCTTGTTTATTGATCAAGAGAAGGTCGAAGAAGACTCTCTTTATGCTGCGCTTGAAAGCTTATATGAGCTGGAAATATTCGAAGATGANATTAGTAAATGCACGAGTTTATATCAGCTGATTGATGGAATTAGAGTAATCGAATTGGCTGGTTACCCTCCCCAGATTCAGAATCTCGTTGTCGCATTAACATTAGATTTGTTCTATTCACAAATGCAAAAGCAGGGCAAACCTGAAGTTAGAGGTGACTTCCGTCAGGTGACCAAAATGATATTGGTGGATGAAGCTGATAACTTCATGTCTCAGGATTTCCCAAGCTTACGAAAAGTATTAAAAGAAGGACGGGAGTACGGCGTAGGGGTAATTTTATCGACGCAAGATATTACTCACTTCAAGACCAAAGAGAACGATTATTCGGCTTATATATTGAGCTGGGTTATTCATCGTGTTTCGCAGATCAAGAATCAAGATATTAAATCTCTGTTTAATAAGGACGATAAGGCTGAGCAAGAATACCTGATGAAAACTATACGAGAGCTAGACAAGCACTATAGTCTATACATAGATGGGGATAAAAAGGTTAGTAAGATCAAAGATAAGGCATTTTGGGAGCTGATTGTTTAAAACTATGGCTACGCAGGACTTGATTGATAATTTACAAAGCGATTATGACTCGTTTATGGCTGCTAGTGATGAGTTTCATCTTAAGCTCGCCGAGCGGACAGTGGCAATTAGCCCCAAATATTGGGCAGAGAATATTGATATAATTGAACGTCAAGAATACAGCTGGGTCGAAGTCAAATTTACGGAGCTAGAGCAGCATTTAGTTGCGAATCCAAATAGCGCTAATGGAGTTGGCGTTTATCTTTTTATCGTAAAGCCCGATGTAACCGTTTTTGGTTTACCTGGCTATGTTTACTATGTGGGGATTGCTGGAGAGAACTCTTCAAGGCGTCATCTCAATATGAGGCTTCCGGAGTATTTGCAGTTCTCATCAATCAAGAAGAGAAAAGCGGTTCATAATGCACTGAAGTTCTACCATAAAAATACATATATTGTTTATTCGAAAGTGGACCTTCAACCTGAAGAATTAAGGGAGCTTGAAACTGCATTTCATGGTTTCTACTACCCTTGGGCGGGAAAGAGAGATTTTCCAGTTGAAATTAAGGAATCTAGAAATGCGTGGGGAAGATAAGTAATGGCGACTAATGTATTTCCTTGTTTGAGAGGTGTTGTGGGAGACTGGGTTTATTATTCTACTGTAATGACAGCGGAACAGATTAGTCAAAAGATCTTGCGAGCTCATAATATCAGAGAGGCTGAAAGTCTAGAGGAATATCTACAGCGAGATATCACTGCTAATGTCGACAAATTAGTGAAATATATTGATGAGAGAGACGATCGTTTTTTTAACTCGATAATTGTCGGTGTTTTTGGGGGAGTTCCTGAATGGAATTCATTTTCTCTAGCTATGGTTGACGAGTTGTCAAACTTAGGTGAAAACGAAATAAGCTATTTGGAAGACTCTGTCGGAATCCTAAAATTTGATGGCAACGAAGAGATGTTTGCAATCGATGGGCAGCATCGAGTTGAAGCAATAAAACATGCTCAAAGTGAAGGGCTGGCTAGCGAAGACCAATTTTCTGTTATTTTTGTGGCACATAATGATGACGAGTGTGGAAATCGAAGAACTAGAAGACTGTTCGCTGACATAAATAAAAAAGCCGTTAGAGTTTCAAACGGGGACTTGGCGATAATAGATGAAGAAGATTCTCACAACATTGTTGCTCGAAGGCTTTATAGTGATTACGAACATTTTATGTCTGGTGATTTAATTGCGTTAACTAAAAGCGGTTCTCTTCCAGCTAACTGTGTCGAGCAATATACAAACTTACTGACTTTGGCTTCTGTCAATAAAATCCTCAAACCTTTGCATAGAAATTTTAGGAAAAAAAATTGGAATGATGATGACCTGAACGAGATGTTTGATATATCAAAGAGTTTTTTTGATTTCGTGATGATGAAAATAACTTCTGTTAAACGATGTATCATTGATAAGCAAATAACAATAGAGGAGGCACGTTTCACTGAGAATAATTTGCTTTTCAGACCTGTAGGTATAATGGCAATGGCTGAAGTTTATAAAGCGTTTTATAAATCAGACCGGCTTGATGAACTGGAAACCAAAGTAAACGAATTTGATTTTTCTATGGATGGGGCTCATTTGAACAACTTAATATGGAATACAGGTAAATTAGAGCTCAAGAATAAAAAAGTAATGATAGATTTTATGTTGTATATGTTTGGCTTAATAGATGAAGATATTGAAGGGGTTAGTCGAAGTTTTCGTGTCGCGACTAAGGGAACAAGAGAACTTCCCCCAGCATTCTAGATTCTAGAGGATAAACGGACTACTTATTGACGGAACACTTCAGAGAAGTGCCAATCCAAATACTCAATTGATGGTTGGTATTCTATCTTTCTAGGTGAGGAGATTTTTCGATT
>NZ_LWGE01001113.1:0-11274 GCF_001635315.1 Oleiphilus sp. HI0123 | reverse complement strand
ATAAGCGATCGCTCAGATTTTCAAACATGTTTAATCTCTATATTATTGCTATGTAATTGCAAACGGCGCATTATAACCATTTAACAGCCATAAGTTGAACATCAAGCTAAATAATGAATATCTTTGTACTCAGTTTTTTGTCGGTCGGACTGTATTTCACAGGGACAATCTATCAAACCCTCGTGTATCTCAGAAAAATTAATGCCAAGCACTTCATCTCCCTTTTAATCGGAGCCAGTGCGGCAAGCTTGCAGCTAATAGTTACTTTAGAGCAAACCTTCCGTGACAACTACGCCGCCTTTAGCTTCTCAAACTCAGCATCACTTATCGCCTGCGTTATTGTTATCGGGCTTTTATTGGCATCCAGCAGAAAACCACTCCAAGCAATTTTTCTTGCCGTTTACCCTTGCGCTGCACTTAGCGTAATCACCCTACTCGCCTTTAACGACAGCAGCCAATCATTCTCACCACAAAGCAGCGGCATCTTTATACACGTTATATTATCACTCATTGCCTACAGCGTCTTTTCGATTGCCGCCGTACAAGCATTACTTGTTCATATGCAGAACAACAACCTAAAGAAGCGAAACCACACTATACTAATGCGCAATTTGCCGCCACTCCTGACCATGGAGAACTTACTGTTTGAAATGCTATGGAGCGGCACTATCCTGCTTGCTCTTGCCATTCTCGCCGGTTTCATTTTTGTCGATGACCTATTCGCTCAACACTTGGCACACAAAACCGTTTTATCAATTCTTGCTCTGCTCACATTCTCTGCACTACTCGCAGGCAGAAAAATTTATGGCTGGAGAGGAATCACAGCCAGCAAATGGACACTTTGGGGCTTTAGCCTTCTAATGCTAGGTTTTTTCGGTAGCAAGCTAGTTCTTGAAACAATAAGCAAATAACCCGACAACCTTCATATAAACGGTAAACAACATTGAACGACGCCTCTATACCTTCTCTATTACTATTTCTGCTTTTTCTAATCATTTTATCTGGTTTTTTCTCTAGCTCAGAAACTGGCATGCTGTCGCTCAATCGCTACAGACTTAAACACCTAAAGAAAAATGGCCATAAAGGCGCGGAGAAAGCCAGCAATCTACTAGATCGAACCGATCAATTAATTAGCGTCATCCTAATTGGAAACAACTTTGTAAACATACTAGCCTCGTCAATAGCAACGGTCATTGCCATTCGACTATGGGGTGACGCAGGCATCGCAATTGCAACCGCAATCTTGACGCTAGTTATACTAATTTTTGCTGAGATAACACCTAAAACCATTGCAGCCTACCACCCGGAAAAGGTTGCCTTTCCCGCCGCACACATACTAAAACCTCTACTAAAGCTACTCTACCCAGCTGTCTGGTCAGTTAACCTTGTTACTAATTTCCTATTAACAAAACTCGGCTTTAGTACAAACGGAGAAGAAGAAAACCACCTAAGCCGAGAAGAACTGAGAACACTTGTTAATGAATCTAGCACCTTGATCCCACGCAAACACCAGGAAATGCTACTGGGGATTCTAGACCTAGAGAAAGTCACCGTTAACGACATCATGATTCCCAGAAACGAGATTGTTGGCATCGATATAGACGATGACCTGGATGATATTTTTCAGCAACTAAAAACCACCCAACACACACGCCTCCCCGTATACAAGGGCGATATAAACAACATCATTGGCATCCTACACCTTCGCAGCATGACTCGCGTACTTTCAAATGACGAACCGAACAAAGCCATGCTACTTCAAGCTTGCAGAGAACCTTACTTCACTCCTGAGAGTACTACACTCAACACCCAGCTAATACACTTCCAGCGGGAGAAACGTCGAATTGCCATTGTAGTTGATGAGTATGGCGACGCTCTCGGCATTGCCACAATGGAAGATATTCTGGAGGAAATTGTTGGGGAGTTCACTACTGATTACTCTTCAAGCAGCAGCCAAGACATCACACCTCAAGAAGATGGTTCATTTCTCATCGATGGCACAGCCACGATTCGAAATATTAACAAAACACTTGGCTGGAACCTACCTGTCAACGGTCCGAAGACACTTAACGGCTTGATAACGGAAACTCTCGAAACCATACCTGACACCCCCGTTTGCCTTTACCTTCAGCATCACCGGACAGAAATCAGACAAATCAAGGATAACGTCATTAGAACCGCCCAAATTTCACCATAGAAACTGAAAAAACAAACGCACCACTCATTTTTTTTGTCTTATGTAATAATTTGTTATTTTTTTTATATATATTTGCTTTATAATCTCAGGATTGATATAGAAGTAGTAATAATTTTTATATTGCGGGTAAGATGTACCTGCTTTTGTTCAGTGCCTTTATTTTTGTTAAGCATTGAAAGTCATTCAGCATACGGGAAAGGACGATGAATAAGTCATCTAGCGTTAGCTTTATCGGAGATCGCAATAGTCGACCTTCCAGGCTCGATAACGCAAGATCAGCTGAAGCTCTCAAAATTTGCAATATTGTTGTAAGAGACATGCATGCCCTTCTGCAAGGCATGTTTGACGGCATAGATGACTCTTTTTTCGAGCTTGCTAACAATGCTAGAAACAACAATGAACAAAACCGCTTCTTTGAAGCAATGCGCGATATTCGCATTAAGCGCAAGAATATTGAGAATGACTTTAAGTCCAGTATCGAAGCGCAGTTTTCCCTTGAGCAAGTTCTTACTCCCTCTTCGAAACTAAACGCACCAGTCGAACCGAAAGGTTTTGAAAGTCTAAGCCTAGTTCAGAATGACGACCTCGAAGAGGAAGTCGCGATATCATCTATGGCGACTAAAGCCCAGGCAAATTTTCAAGGCCCTTTACTTCAGTTTCATACTCGAATTTGCAACCTATACGGCTGCGAGAACAATGAAGATGCAAACCTTCCTCTAGGCTTAAAAGACGTAATAGAAAGCTTTACAAGCGCCTGTGAAGTGCTTGAAATAGAGTTAAAAGAGCGGTTAATTGTTTTTAAGCAATTTGATCGATATGTTCTATCAAACCTTGGTCCTGTGCTAGACGAAGCCAACAAAACATTAATACGCCTTGGCATTATGCCATCGCTAAAAGCACCTCGCACCAAGCAAGGTAGCAAGACTGCCTCTTCGCCACATGATAAATCAACGCATGCTTCCGAAGACACGACTGCCAAGCAGCAAAACACTACAAATGTACTACCTCAGCTGCAAAACTTACTAGCAAATATTCGTAATAATCTAGGCCCCCAAGCGCTCAGTGCTGATTACAATACTGGCCTGCCCACTCAATATGTGAGCACTCAAGACTTAATATCGCTACTCTCTGCCATCCAGGATATAGCGCCATCAACTAACAATAGCGCTGACCCTAAGGTTATTAATATTCATCAGCAGCTAAAAGCCCAACTAAGCCAAGGCAGCGATCAGCCAACAACCCAACCAAAATTTAAGCAAATAGATGAAGACTTGATCAACCTTGTCTCAATGCTATTTGAATTTATTCTAGAGGATTATAATCTGGCTGCGCCGATACAAGTCCTCATTAGCCGCTTACAAATACCCATACTCAAAGTAGTCATTAAAGACAATAGTTTCTTCAGCTCTAGCAAACACCCTGCCCGCAAGCTCCTCAACTCGCTAGCTAAAGCAGGTATAGGCTGGAACGAAACACAAAACAAAGGCGATGCGCTTTACCAGGCAATTTTTGATACAGTTCAGAACATTCTTGATAACTTTACCGGCGATATCCAGCTTTTTGAAAAGCTATATGAAGAATTTAGTGCTTTTGTTAAAAAAGAAGAAAAGAAATCTAAGATTGTCGAGCAAAGAACAAAGGAATCTGAAATTGGCCAAATTAAGTCTCGCCAAGCTCAAAAATGTGTCGAAGATAAGCTAGATTCATTGCTAGATAGCTCTCAAATTTCTATTCCTGACTTAGTCCTTGAAACAATTCGCGGTGGCTGGAGTCGCGTTATGTTTCTAGCATACCTGAAAGACGAAGAAGAGCATCAGTGGGAACACAGCTGTAAAACAGCCGAGAACCTAATCTGGTGTTTGCAGCCGTTTGAAAAACCTAAAGATCGCCAGTACTGGATCGCCATTGCCCCTAAAGTATTAAAAGAGCTTAAGTCAGGTCTTGAAGAAGTTTCCTATAATACAGCCGATCTTGACCAGGCACTTGTCGAGATTCGCTCAACACTCACAAACACATTTAAGCAAAACTCATTTAACTTGAGTCATAATATTGTTCCTCCTGTAAATGAGGAGAACGAGCCAAAGGCTGAAACTGCAATTGAGCGCCAACAAGCATCGATAGACTCCAGTTTAAATAAATATATTGAGCAAATTGAGCAAATTGAAGTTGGCACTTGGTTTGAGTTTACAAACAACGATAGCAAACAGCGATGCAAGCTGTCAGCGGTCATCAATGATGCAGATAGCTATATTTTCGTCAATCGCATGGGGCTAAAGTCTTGTGAAAAAACCAAAACCGACCTGGCGAATGATCTAAAAAGGAAGCACACAATTGTTCTAGAGCAAGGACTGCTAATTGATAGAGCCATGAACGCACTAACCAGTAGCCTAAGCCAGAAAGCAAGTACACTCTAATTTGTGAATACCGAGAGCAACCAAAGTCTTCGGCTCAGCTTAGCGGCTTTCGCTGCCATTTTGATTCACACAATCTTGGCCCTATTGATCTACTGGCTCGACATATCATTCCTTGAAACCAAGGAAAAGACTATCCCCTTCAAGCTAGTATCTGCAGACAGAAGCTCGCAATTTTCAAGCTCATCACTTAGCGCCGAAGAAAACTCACGCGCAGCACAAGAATATTTAGCGACACTTAACCAATCGCAATTTAAAAGCGACACCCAAACTAAACGTGACTCCTCATCAAAAGGCAGCCTAAGTCCTAATCAAAATGCCGTGAAGAAGCTGTCGGACAAACACACTCGGCTAGACAGCCCTGCTTTTCGTGGATCTAATCCAAGCACGGCAATTCACGGATTACAAAATATTTTCAGCCGCGATAAGCAAAGCCTTAAACCCAGCCAGACAAAACAAGTCTCGAGCAAGGAACTTGAGCAACTCAGCGACTACGAGATTTTACTTTTGAGCGCACTCAGGAAGGACTCTCTATACGACCCTTTTCATGCGGTAATGAACACTCACAAACGTAAAGAAGTTGCCTATACAATAACGCTTCGCTTATTCCCCAATGGAGCAATAAAAAACGCTTTGATAAAAGAGCCTAGTGGAATTATGAAAATAGATGAATTAGCGTTACAAGCGGCTTATAGAGCGAGCCCTTTCCCAACGCCACCTCATGAAGATATTCAAAAAGGGTACAAATATGACATTCCTTTCATCATCTACCAAAACAAAAACATCAGTAAATAACTAGAACACAAAAAAAGAAGAAGAGAGCCGACCTTGAGACGAGATTAAAGTCGGCTAAAGTACAACTTATTCAGCGGAAGCAGCAGCGCTTACCATCTTTTTCAGCTCACCAGACTCGTACAGTTCGGTGACAATATCACAACCGCCTACAAGTTCACCTTTTATGTATAGCTGCGGGAATGTCGGCCAACTTGAGTAAACCTTAAGGTTCTCTCTCAACTCAGGGTGTTCTAAAATATTAATATAAGCAAATCGCTCCTCACAAGCCATCAGCGCCTGTGATGTTTTGGCAGAAAAGCCGCATTGTGGTTGCTGAGGCGAGCCTTTCATGTATAGCAGAATATCATTGCTTTCAAGTTGCTCTTTAATCGTATCCATTATTGACATCGGTATTTACCTGTAGAGTTAAATCTTTCGCCACCTAGTTTACTATCTTTTGATAAGACCAACCATATTAGTCAGGTATTTTTTCAGAGTTTCTCCCCCCAGGCTCCGCCACCAGGTGTGTTGATCGTTAAAACATCACCCGCCCCTACCTTAAACTCTGCCTTACCATCCAGCACCCTAGCATTAAGTACATTTTTACCTGGGCACCCTTCAGCACCACCTTCGAGTCCCCACGGAGCTTTCGAGCGACGCTCAGTTAACAAAGTGACCTGAGCCGCCTGCTTAAACAGGTAAGAGCGGATGACGCCATCTCCACCTGAATGCTCCCCTATGCCACCAGAGCCCGCCCTAATACCGTATTGCATAACCTGCATCGGATAATGAAGCTCCAGGCTCTCTATGGGCGTGTTAAGCGTATTCGTCATATGACACTGGCGCGCAGTAATACCTTCAAATAACTCACCTGCCCCTGCTCCACCAGCGATTGTCTCGTAATAGTTCCATGGCGTCGGAGCTGTCCCTCCCATCGCAACATTATTCATCGTTCCCTGTGAGGCGGCAGGCACTTTAAGTCCTATTTGATGCAATGCTCCAAGCACAACATCTACAACACGCATACTTGTTTCAACATTCCCTGCTGAAACGGCAGCTCCAGGTAGAGCATTTAGTAGCGAGCCACTGGGCGCAGAGATATTAATCAGTTTGAACACCCCATCACAATGAGGTACATATGCTGGCATTAGTGCTGCAAACACATAGTACACAGACGCAGCACATACACTAAGAGGGCAATTTAGATTCCCCTTAACCTGTGCTGATGTTCCGGTAAAATCCAGCGTAATTCCCTCACTATCGATAGACACTTCAACTTTAATTAGAATATTTTCAGTACCTACCCCGTCGCCATCAAGGTAATCTGAAAAACTAGCCCTCCCTTTCGGCAAACGCTCTAGGTAATTCGCTGCAAGCGTTTTACCATAGTCATTCAATTGCTCAATGCCTTGAACAAAACTCTGACGTGTCATCCGCGACTCAATAAACCACTGTTCCAGGCGCTCCAGACCTACAACGTTCGCACTGAGCTGTGCAATAAAATCTCCTGGCAAATCGTCGGCATTAGTGTTCTTTTCTATGCTTGATAATAATTCGAGACAAACCTTATTCAGTTTTCCTTGAGAATATAGTTTTTGGGGAGAAATAATTACGCCTTCATCTTCCAAGCTTGTTGAAAGCGGCATTGAGCCAGGAGAATCACAACCGATATTGGCATGATGCGCACGATTCGCAACAAAGCCACTTAGCTCTTCACCAACAAAGAATGGTGCAATCAATGTTACATCAGGAAGATGAGTCCCACCCTTAAAAGGATCATTTAAAACCAGAACATCGCCTTGCTTCCAATCAAACTCAGAAACTATTCGGGTCATTGCATAAGCCATGCTACCGAGATGAACAGGAATATGCGCAGCTTGGGCCACGATTTTTCCATCACAATCAAAAAAAGCGCAGGAATAGTCAAGACGGTCTTTTATATTTGGAGAAAAAGCACTTCTTTGCAAAACCAGGCCCATTTCTTCACATATCGACTTTATTTGACCCGAAAACACCGCTAATTCAACCGCATTAAGCACAATAAAAACTCTCAATTCGTCACAAGATTTGAATATGGTAACCAGAATACATCAACTACATTTTCCAAGGATCAAGTATCACCAGATACATCTTGATCGCAGGCTAAAAATTGAAGCCCAAAAACAATTGATTACCATGAAAGATCAAGCTAACATATTATCTTTATACAGGCAGCATTTAGCTGCCTTTTTGCGTTAATAAGAGACTGAAATGAACAACGATCAACCGCTGATGAGCACTTATGGCAGACTACCTGTTGCTTTTGAAAATGGTGACGGCGCCTGGCTATACGACACTGACGGAAACAAATACTTTGATACCTTTTTTGGTATAGCTGTTTGCGGCCTTGGCCATTCACACCCCGCAGTTACCAAAGCAATCAAAGATCAGGCCGGCCGCCTACTCCACTGTTCAAATCTTTATCACACGCCTTTACAAGTCAAACTTGCACAGACCTTATGCCAAATATCAGGTATGGAAAAAGTTTTCTTTTCCAACTCAGGTGCTGAAGCGAATGAAGCCGCTATTAAGCTAGCCAGAAAGTATGGGCATGACAAGGGTATACAGACTCCCACGATTATCGTCATGGATCAATCTTTCCACGGCAGGACTATGGCGACCTTGACCGCGACAGGAAACCGAAAAGCACAAGCGGGCTTCGAGCCTTTACTAGGCGGCTTTGTTAGAGCACCATTCAATGACGTTAAAGCTGTTGAAGCGATTGCCAAATCGAACCCTAATGTTGTCGCAATTCTAGTCGAGCCCATTCAAGGTGAAGGAGGTCTCTCAATCGCTGAGGACGGTTACCTAAAATCTTTGCGTCAGATCTGCGATGAGAATGACTGGCTATTGATGTTAGACGAAGTTCAAACAGGTAACGGCAGAACGGGTAATTATTTTGCTTATCAAGGGTATGATGTAACACCTGACGTTGTGACAACTGCAAAAGGCATCGCCAATGGCTACCCTATTGGTGCATGCATGGCAAAAGGCAGCGCAGCCGATGTTCTTACTCCCGGCACTCACGGTTCTACCTTCGGCGGAAACCCTCTTGGCTGTGCAGCTGCACTAGCGACAATCAATGAAATTACAAGCCATAAGCTTTGTGATAGAGCATCTGTTCTCGGAGAACGCATTCTTAAAGAACTTGAGAATGAACTTTTGGCAGCTAACTACGTTGCTGATATTCGCGGCAGGGGCTTAATGATCGGCATTGAACTGACCGAACCTTGCCTAGAGCTCGTTCCACTAGCCAAGGCAAAAGGCTTACTATTGAACGTCACTTCCGAAAAAGTGATTCGACTTCTACCGGCACTGAATATGAGTGACGACGAGTGTGAATTCTTAATTGACGCCGTCGTACAAATCATTCGCCTATATTCTGCCGACGATCGCAGCAGGCCCCGCTCTTAACTGGGCAGGAAACACTCTACCTCCACGATCAAATCGTTTATTTATTGAGAGACAAATGGCACTAAGACACTTCTTAACCTTAAATGACCTTTCCAGCCAAGAGCTTAAGCAAGTTATTGAGCGAGCTATCACACTTAAAACCGAGCATAAGCAAGGTAATATCTATGAGCCTCTCAAAAATCGCGTTTTAGCACTAATCTTCGAGAAGTCTTCTACCCGAACTCGTGTTTCTTTCGAGTCTGGCATGGCTCAATTTGGTGGTTCATCTCTATTTTTGTCTCCTCGGGATACGCAATTGGGTCGTGGAGAACCGGTTGAAGATAGTGCTAGGGTACTATCACGTATGGTTGATGCAATTACTATTCGAACCTTCGAACATGAGAAACTGGCATTATTTGCACGACACTCCTCGGTGCCAGTCATTAACGCCCTTACAGATGACTTCCACCCCTGCCAATTACTTGCCGATATGCAAACCTATCACGAACATAGAGGCTCAATCGAAGGCAAAAAAGTCGTATGGGTCGGTGATGGTAATAATATGTGCCATTCTTTCATTAACGCTGCAGCACTACTTAACTTCGAGTTGGTCATCTCATCACCCGTCGGCTACGACCCAAATAACGAGTTGCTCAAAAAGAATCAAAAACATGCTCATATTGTACGAAACCCAATTGCCGCCGTCAAAAATGCCGACTTAGTTGTAACTGATGTCTGGGCATCAATGGGGCAAGAAGAAGAGCAAAAAGAGCGCATCAACAAGTTTAAAGACTATCAAGTTAGCCCGGAACTAATGAGCGTAGCGAACTCTGATGCCCTATTCATGCATTGCCTGCCTGCACATCGTGGAGAAGAAATTAGTCACGACATGCTGGATCACCCCAGCTCAGTCGTTTGGGATGAAGCAGAAAATAGATTACATTCTCAAAAGGCACTTCTTGAGTTTTTATTGTGTAATGCTTAAGTAAACATAAGAAAGGATTTAGTAGCACGTGTCTTCACCAACAAAGATGAGCAATATACTCGAAGTTAACGATGTACAGTGCAACTATGAAAACCTAATCGTCATTAAAGACCTTTCTTTTAAGCTGGTCAGAGGTGATATAGCTTGTTTACTTGGGCCAAGTGGGTGTGGCAAAAGCACCATTCTCCGCGCTATCGCCGGCTTTGAGAATCTTGAAGCCGGCACAATCAATTTGAACGGCTTAACTATATCCAGTACCAACAAGGTACAAGCCCCCGAGAAAAGACGGATTGGCATGGTATTTCAAGACTATGCCCTCTTCCCCCACCTTAGCGTCAGCCAAAATATCGCTTTCGGCCTCACAGGCATTAAGGACAAAACCGAAAAGTCAGCTCATATTGAAAAGTTAATTCACTTAGTCGACCTAGATGGCTATCAAAACAGCTTTCCACATGAACTGTCTGGCGGGCAACAACAACGAGTAGCGCTAGCACGAGCTTTAGCGCCTGAACCCGAACTTATCCTACTAGATGAACCTTTTTCAAATCTTGATGCTGAGCTACGCAACCGTCTAAGCATTGATATCAGGAACATTCTTAAGACTTTAGGAATCAGTGCAATATTAGTGACTCATGATCAGAAAGAAGCATTCGCTATGTGTGACTATATTGGCGTTATTGATCAAGGAAAAGTTCAACAATGGGGAAAACCCTACGAGCTATATCACGAACCCGTAAATCCTTTTGTCGCTAGGTTTATTGGACACGGCACCTTTATCAAAGGTGAAACCTTAACACCCGATACCTTCTCAAGTGAGGTCGGTGTGATTCAAGGCAATCGTGCTTATAACTGGCCAGAAAAAACCAGGATTGAAATACTAATTCGTCCCGACGATGTAATTTATAAACCAGGAGCAAACCTGAATGCCGTCGTCAGCTCGAAAATTTTTGCAGGCACCTCAACCCAATACCAATTAAAGCTTGCCTCTGATACGGCTCTCGATGTCATCTTCCCTAGCCACCAGGATTTTAATATCGGAGAAACCATTAATATCGCAATCGACGCAGAGCACCTGATTGCATATGAAGTATCAACCTAAACTAAATTGGCTTTAGTTGGCGCTGCAATGCTGTGACTCCTCAGCAGTGCGCTCAAAAAACTCAGCGTAAGTCTCAAGTAGTTCAGGCTTCTCCCAATGCAAAAAGTGCCCCACCCCTTTGACTAGCTGAAACTCTCCATTCGCCAGCATTTTAGTAGCTTTACGCGTGTCAAAGAGGTCCATAATGGTATCGAACTGCCCCATAACAACTAGCACGGGAATCGCAATCGAGCTCAACTCAATATGCTGCTTAAGATCCCCCATCTGAGTAACCGACCGACTATGCTCATAAAATGATGCATACTGCTCCTCACTCATATCATTAAACTGGCTAATAATTTGGCGCTTTAAATGCTCAGGAATAAGTTGGCCAAAC
>NZ_LWGE01001112.1:0-5958 GCF_001635315.1 Oleiphilus sp. HI0123 | reverse complement strand
TCAGACTCAATTCTTTGCATTCCTAAAATTTCGTCAACTACTACAGCGATACTGTTTGAGCCCCCGGTATTAAAGCTAACCAATGTTAACTGTTCTCCCTTAAGACACTGCTCCATCCCAATACGACGACGCAAATCAAGAACCTGCATGATCTGTCCATTTATAGTAGTCATGCCCCGAAAAAAGTCGCCCTGATAAAACAGCTTTACCAAGCTGTAGTTTCCAGAAAAAACATTCTCAACATCGCGACAATAAACCGCCAATCTGATATGACCAACCCTAGCGACCAAATATTCATTTTTATCCATAAAACCCTCTGTGCAAAAAAATCCCATGAAAACCTAAACTTACTAATATTTAGCACATCAAAATTCGCTATATAATTTAAAGTGGTAGCAGCCAATCGACATTCTGTCCAACTTTTATCTCTCTTTTCTCAAACTCTTTATCAAATCTGATGTATTTGTAGTCTATTTTAGGCTCTACATGCTACGCGAAGCTCTTGAAAGGTGGTAAGATGAGTGTCCTTGCGAACTTAATATTATCGACTGGAAAACCAGTTAAACCATGCATCCATAAAGCCAATGCATTACCTAAGCTATTTACTTCTTATTCTCTTTGCCTCTGCACCTTTTCTTGCTAACGCTGAGCTTATGCAGCAAGAAAACATTCGCTACTGGCAGCTATTCGATAGTAACAGCTCCGCCTCTCTCGAAGATATCGTTGGTACGCCAAATAACACCTGGACACCTCTCCCGAATGGCTATACAAAATTAAATGCCTTAGAAGAGGATTACTGGAAAGCATCTGACGGTGCGACGATGTGGGTTAAAATTGAACTTCCCCGAATTGTCGATTCGGATCGAATTTGGATTGAGCTTGCACCCAATGTCGGATTAGATGGCGAATTGGCAATCTATGAAAACGGTCTCTGGACCTGGAAGCACGCTGCTGGTAGGCACGCTAGTGACAATGCCAGTTTCCCAGCCACCTTTCTTACCTTCGTTATCGAAAAACCGCGCGAACATCGCCTAGCCTTCCTTAAAATCAAGAGTTCACAAGTCTTAAATTTCAGCATAAACATCCGAGACCACGACTCACAACTTTCTCTTCTTGCTAGTAGAAATCTTGTGTATGGCTTGTGTTTTGGACTGATGATTCTTGCTTTTGTCTACAACATGGTAATTGGCATCTCTGCTGGAGAAAGAGTTTATACTTATTACGCCTCTTACGTTTTATGTATGTCGCTATATATGATTGCCATGACCGGGTACAACCGCCTGGCGTTTCCCGATTGGGGTGGAGAGGGTAGCTTCACCAACCTGACCGCTTGCTTGCTTGCGTTTTCTGCAACAGTATTCGTTCGCGAGCTACTTGAAACTAAGACAACAATCCCCAAGCTCGATATATTATTACGCCTGTTATTGGCTGCAACTTTTTCGACCATATTTCTACTAGGGTTTATGTCTGACCAACTTGCCTACATGTGTGTAGAAACGATAGGTCTAGTCATTCCAATTATCATACTTGTCTGTGCTATCGGTGCACTAAAGCGTCACCCCCCGATGGCGAAGTTGTTTCTTCTTGCCTGGACCACTCACCTTATTACGGGCACCCTATGGGTATGGATGTGGCTTGGATACACCCCCCCATCACTAGACACCCTCAATATTTTCATTGCAGGTTCAGTGACCGAGCAACTGCTGCTAGCCATCTTGCTTGGCTATAAATACGCAAACCTGAAACAAGAAAACCGTAAGCTGGCAAGAGACGACGAAAATTATCTGGGTGAGTCAACTCAAGACCAGTTAACAGGGGTTTTTAGTCGTCAAACCCTCTACACTCAAATTGAACATACAATTAAAACTAGCGAGAACGACCTTGTTTGGATCGATATTGATATTGACAACTTTCAGAAGTTTAATGAGGCGCACGGCCTTCACGCAGGCGACCTATTGCTTAGCGAGTTTGGTCAATTGCTCCAAACAAAAGTACGTCGAGATAACCTAGCCGCAAAGCTGATCGATAAGGAAAATAGCTTCGCCTATAGAAGAGGGCTGGCAGGAAGAGTCGGTGGTGGGAAGTTTACTATACTTCTATCCAACTGCTCACTCCCCCAAGCCAGGCTCTACGTTGAAAGGTTAATGCGAGATTTCGAAGCCATCAAAATAAAGTCAAGCGATGGAAAGTGGCTAAATTCGAGCATCAGCGTCGGAGTTGTACATATTTTGCCTAATGAAGACTTTAATTCTGCCTGGAAGAGAGCAAGCAAAAAGCTACTGCTTGCGAAATCAAAAGGTAGTGCGCAGCTTTCGTTCTCCTAGACGACTAAATACTCAGCCACGGAAATAAAGCTTTTAACCGCTCCCCCTCCATTGACTGCATTAGCTCAACATTACGCTCTGGAATTTTTTCAGGGTTATCATAACTTTCTAGCGCATACTCCAAAGATTGCTCTCTAATTATGTGAAAAACCGGATAGGGAGCGCGATTTGTTAAGTTCGATTTATCATCCGGTTCGGTACCTTCAAACTGGTAATCCGGGTGAAAACTTGCCAACTGAAATACACCTTCGTAACCTTCTGAAACCAAAATTGAATTCGCATCCGACAGGCATGCTAAGTAAGAATAAAAGTCACTCAAGCCATTTGGGATAACAAGCAGAGTCGTTTCAATAGCCAGATTACTATCATTATCTAGAAACCTTAACTCTGCCAACAAGCGTTCAAGTATTGAGTCATAAGAGCTCCCAGTGTCGATCGCGATTCGGACACGTTCGTCTTCGTAGGGTTTGCGAGCAAACGGACACAAGTTAAGGCCGATTACCACTCGCTCCAGCCAAGCAACAACTTCTGACTCTACATGGCCAAGGGATAGCTCATTAGACATCTTTAAACACCTTTCCTGAAACATTTCATATTAAAGCGAGAATTTATCGGTCATCTTATCTAAGGTCGGCCCAGCAATGACGCCTCGCTCTGTAACGATATAATCGACCAAGCTCGCGGGCGTCACATCGAAGACCGGATTAAGTGCCTGTACGTTAGCCTCTGAAACTTGTTGTCCACTGAAACACTTAAGCTCATCGGAATCACGCATTTCAATCTCTATAGACGCACCGTTTTTCGATGCCATATCAACCGTACTGCTAGGCGCAACGACCATTACCTTTGCGCCATGGTACCTTGCCTGAATCGCCAAAGAGTAGGTGCCAATCTTGTTTACAACATCTCCGTTAGCTGCAATCCTGTCTGCACCAACGATAATCCATTCAACCGATTTGTTTTGGATCACCCACGAGGCCGCCGAGTCCGCATTTAAGGTAACCGGGATATCATCTCTCATGAGCTCCCAAACAGTTAATCGGGTACCTTGCATCCAAGGGCGCGTTTCATCTGCAAAGACTTCAGTGATTAAGCCATCACTCCAGGCTGAGCGTATAACCCCTAAAGCCGTTCCATAGCCACCTGTAGCCAAGCCTCCGGCATTACAATGAGTCATGACAGAGAACGGTTTTTCATGGAAGCGTTTAAACACGGAACAGGCTAAATCACCCATTTTAAAGTTGTTAGCAATATCCTCTTGATGAATTTCCTGGGCGCGGAGAAGCAGCTTTTCTAAACTAAAATCCTGCTCTTTCTGCGCTAGGAGCTCTTCCTGCATAACTTTCAGAGCCCATGCTAAATTTACCGCGGTAGGCCTAGCTTGACTCAGGAATTCAATATCCTTGTTAATACGTTCATAAAAATCGACTCCATTCATTAAGTGCTTTTTTGCGCTCAAAACAACACCGTAAGCCGCACAAATACCAATTGCAGGCGCTCCACGTACAACCATCGTCTTGATTGCCGTATAAACCTGTTCAACATCATGACAACTCATATAATCTTCAGACAAAGGTAGATTTCTCTGATCCAATAGAACCAGCGCACCATCTTGCCAATCGACCGCTTTGACGCTTAGAGACTCAAACTTATTATTCAATGACTATACTTCCTACTGTTTCATTATTTCGGTGGGACTCTATCATGCATGAGTAGTTTGCAATACCAGTTCCCTCAAACTCAATTAACACTTCTTTTCTATCGCCACCTACAACAAACACTGAAGGGTTCTGAGATAGCGGTTTAACAATAGATTCTGCATCCCCTACACTATTCCCGGAGTGCGAATGCCCTGAACCCTGCTGCGCCTTTTTCTTAGAGTGATAGAGTTCGTCAAGAACAAACATCTTGTACGCTTCTGACTGGTATAAAGCTTTCAGGTCCTTTGTAAAAACGAGCAAATGAGGCTCGTTAGTACGATTTTTAACAAGTACTCTGACCTTTGAACCAGAACTAATATTGACAGATTGCGGCCACACCCTACCAACAAGCACTTCAAGCTCGACGGTACGATCAGTCGCAGCCTGACCAAACAAGGGGTCTTTCCAGTATTCACCTAAAATATCTTCTGCCGTTACGCCGGCATTCGTAGTAAGGGTAAATAAAAGAAGCAAGGAAAGGAAAAGGTAGGGCATAATAAACTTTGGTAACATCTAAATGTTGTTCAACCTAAGCAACACAACATGGAACAAAACTACAAGTGACCTTCTTTATATGAAGTATACACCAAATGTACTAACAATTGCCGGCTCTGACTCTTCAGGCGGTGCAGGCATACAAGCAGATATCAAAACATTTACTGCCTTAAATGTCTATGGAGCATCAGTCATCACCAATGTCACAGCTCAAAACTCAAAGGGAGTTAAGGCCACCTATCCACTACCAGCGAAAGTTGTGAAGGATCAGCTACAGACAGTCATCAGCGACATAAACTTTAAAGCTATAAAGATAGGAATGCTGTATTCAAGTGAAATTATTAACGAGGTCGTAGAATGCCTTTCCAACAACACAAGTACACCTATAGTAATCGACCCAGTCCTTACTTCCAGTTCAGGCGTAATGCTTCTAGAAGAAGCCGCAAGAACAGCCCTGGTTGAGAACTTGTTTCCTTTGGCCACTCTAATAACACCCAACCTTATGGAAGCAAACTACCTGCTCCAATTTAAAGGAAAAGACACTGAAAATTTATGCACTCAGAATAAGGCCTTATTATTATCTGAGTTATTTGCATGTAGCGTTCTACTTAAAGGAGGTCATGTAAATGGCGAAATCGTTACCGACTACCTGCAGACCAATAAGGCAATGAATTCATTCTCGCACAAACGCATTGCAACAAATAATACTCATGGAACCGGATGCACACTATCTTCAGCAATCGCTGCAAACTTGGCTAAACAGCCAGACTTATTCATAGCTGTTAAAGAAGGTATATCATTTACCGAATCTTGTATCCAAAATGCTGACGGTTTACAGGTCGGTAATGGTTACGGCCCAATTAATCAGTTGCCATTTTCACAATACTAATTAAGCGATATAATTCTTTGCGGATATTTTCTGCACTATACTGCTACTAATATTACTAAGGGACTTCATAGAATGACAAAGCTAAGCATTTCGAAAAAAATTATACTAGCCTCTAGTTTAACAGTACTACTATCAGCTTGTGCCAGTAACCAAGTAGCTATATCAGAAAGCGTTCAACAAAAATCTGCCCAAGCAGCTTCACAGTCAACTTTCACACCAGAACAAGCAATTGACGAAGCAGAAGAAAAACTGCTAGTTGCGAAGAAAAAAGGCGTAGAATTCTTCTCTCCATTACATCTTAGGCAAGCAGAAGAGAGCATTGCATTAGCACGCGAGTACCTAACAGCCCCTCCCAGCGATATAAAAAATGCCTCTTTAATGTCCGCGATCGCTGCACAAAAATATATAGAAAACGCTTACGAGAATAAAAAGAAAGTTGAAGGAAATCTAAGGGAGTCCTTAAAAAATCTCGACATTCTAGAAAGTCTCAACGCCCCAGCTCTTGTACCCGACCAATATCAAGATGTCATGGAGTCGCTAAATGACATCA
>NZ_LWGE01001111.1:0-12854 GCF_001635315.1 Oleiphilus sp. HI0123 | reverse complement strand
GACGCAGCAAGTTGCACGAGACTCTGCTAATGCTAAAGCGGGATGCGTAAGAATTGACTTGGGTCTGCAGCAGTCACTGCATTCCACCTTGACGGCATATTTGGAAAAAATGCTGTATATGGTGACCGGCAATTTCGGGAAAACTGGCGGCAATAATCTGCACACTTTATTTGTTCCCTTATTAGGTAATTCGGACGAGCGTCGCCGCGAGTACAAGCTCACGGCTCATCATAAAATGATGCCGATTTCGGGAATGTATCCACCAAACATATTGCCTGATGAAATTGAACATGAGGGCGAAGATCGTTTACGAGCGATTTGGGTGGATAGTAGCAACCCCGCTCGCAGTTACGCTGACTCTAGTGCCTATGAACGCGCTTTTTCTAAGTTAGATTTGTTGGTTGTTGTTGATGTAGCGATGACTGAAACGGCTCGCTTGGCGCACTACGTTCTGCCAGCTGCCTCTCAGTTCGAGAAGTGGGAAGCGACAGGTTTTAACGCGGAGTTTCCTGAGAACTTCTTTCATTTGCGTGCACCGATGTTTGAGCCTTTACCGGGTACCTTACCTGAGCCTGAAATCTATGCGCGCTTGTTAGCGAAAATGGGTAAGATTCCAGAGAATTTCCCTGTATTGGAACGCATCGCTAAATACGAACCTGAGATTAGTGCTCATCAGGGCTTCTTCGCTGCCTTGATGGCGACTTTTAAATTGAACAAGGATTGGGCCCCCTACGCGCCTTCAATTTTGTATCGTACTTTTGGCGCAGCCTTACCGGAGGATGCCGCATCTGCTGCGCTAATTCTTCCTTTAGCGATGGACTATGCTAGAAAACACGAGGCTGCCGTGAGGCGCGCAGGTGTAAAAGGTAATCAATTCACCTTAGGCGTTAATCTATTTCGGCAGATATTCAATAGTCGCTCTGGGTCGATAATTAGTAAACATACCTTTGATGAAATGTGGAAGTTTATTCGTAATAAAGATGGCCGCATTCACCTGGAAATTGATGAAGTGTTCTCGGAATTAAGAGGTCTGAACAATGGTTTGAAATTCGATGATGGCTATCCCTTTATTCTGATGGCTGGGGAAAGGCGCGCCTATAATTCAAACCAAATTTTTAGAAATCCAGCATGGCGTAAAGTTGATAAAGACGGCGCTTTACGTATTCACCCTGACGATGCAGAATCACTAGGTGTTGGCAAAGGGGATAAGCTGCTTTGTAAAACCGCGCAAGGCCAGCTCGAAGTGAGTGTCGAAATCGACGAGGGTGTTCGTCAGGGTATGGTTACCTTGCCTCACGGTTATGGTATGCGCTACAAAGATGGCGAGCCTAATGGCCCTGCTATAAACTTTTTAACAGCAGGTTCCCACTGTGATCCGTTTACTAAAACGCCTTATCATAAGTATGTACCGGCGCATTTAGAGAGAATAGCTTCCTAAGTTGTAGGCAGAGACTTTCACGGCTTGCGGGCGGGCTAGCACGTGGCAGATTCCAGCGAGGGGCGGAAGTCTCTGCCTACGGTCGGTATATATTGGTTTTGTACCCTGCAAGCCAAAAGAAAAAGCAGTTCAATATTATGGGTAGCCTTGTTATCGTAAAGCAAATAACTTGTTTCGATATCCAGGAAGCTCTGTCTTATGCTGAACGAAAATTATCCTTACTATCTTTCGAATAAAGCCGTTTTTGCCAATCAGGACTTGAAGGTCTATGACAAGTACAGTGGTGAATTGGCTTGTTCAGTTGCATTGGCAGAGAAACAGGCGATTGATCAAGCCATAGCAGCCGCTCAGGCAGCAACAAAACCCATGGCAAGTTTGGCGGCATTTGAGCGCCAGGCTGTATTGGATCATTGCGTTAAACGCTTTACTGAACGTTTTGATGAATTAGCCGAAGCGCTTTGTATCGAAGCAGGCAAACCCATCAGGGATGCGCAGGGTGAAGTGACGCGTTTAATTGATACCTTTCGTATTGCGGCAGAAGAGTCCACTCGCATCGCCGGTGAAGTTATTCCCATGGATATTAGCGCTCGCGCCAAGGGTTATTCAGGCATGAGTAAGCGAGTACCGATTGGCCCTTGCTCGTTTATCAGCCCTTTTAATTTCCCTTTGAACTTAGCCGCCCATAAAATTGCACCCGCGATTGCAGCGGGATGCCCATTCATACTCAAACCAGCCAGTTTAACCCCTGTGGGTGCTTTGTTAATTGCCGAGGTGCTTGCAGAAACGAATCTACCTGAAGGCGCATTTTCTGTCTTACCTTGCCATCGGGAAGGTGCCGGATTATTTACAGAAGATGAACGTTTGAAGTTACTAAGCTTTACCGGCTCACCAGATGTGGGCTGGGCCTTGAAAACTAAAGCAGGCAAAAAGAAAGTCGTCCTCGAATTAGGGGGAAATGCTGCTTGTGTCGTGGACCAGGATGCTGACATCGACGACGCCGTAGCGCGAATCGTTTTTGGTGCGTTCTACCAATCGGGGCAAAGTTGCATCGGTGTGCAGCGGGTTTACGTCCATGAAGAAATTTATCCGCTATTTAAAGATAAATTACTAAACGCTACGCGAGCACTGAAAATGGGTGACCCGAAAGATCCTTCAACCTTTATTGGCCCCATGATTTCGGAAGGCGAAGCTAAACGCCTGCAAGACTGGATTGACGAGGCAGTAGAAGCTGGCGCAAAGCTTTTATGCGGTGGCAAAAGGGAAGGTGTCATGATGCAAGCCTCCTTACTAGAAAGTGTTGGGAAAGGACAAAAGCTCCGAGAAGAAGAGGCCTTTGGGCCAGTAGCGATTCTTGAACGTTTTAATGACTTCGACGCGGTGCTGGAAGAAGTTAACGATAGCAAGTTCGGTCTGCAGGCAGGGATATTTACACGGGACTTATACAAGGCGAATAAAGCATGGGATATCCTCGAGGTTGGAGGCGTCATAATCGGCGATGTACCGTCCTGGCGTGTTGACCATATGCCTTATGGCGGAGTGAAAGACAGCGGCCTGGGTCGTGAAGGTATTAAGTATGCAATCGAAGACATGACTGAACAACGTTTACTGGTGATTCGCACGCCATAAATTGGATATATGATGCCCATAGGCAGAGGGTTTCATCCCCCTTGCGAGCCTCGGATGGATCTGCACAGGTTTTGGGCTTCACTTTCGCTTTATCGAACGTCCGGCTTTTTCTTCTAATGGCTTATCTGGCCATCTGTGTTTGGGGTAGCGGCCCTTCATACCCTTAGCGACTTCAAAGTAAGAGCTGTTCCAAAAGTTAGCGAGATCACTGGTGGTCTGGATAGGCCTCCTGGCCGGTGACAGCAATTCAAAACGTAAGGGAACGCGACCTTCAGCCAGGGTCGGAGAGCTTAGCTCGCCAAACACCTCTTGAAGCACAACTGAAACTGTTGGGCCTTGGTCACTGTCGTAGCGAATTGGAACACGTTTCTGACTTGGTGTTTGGTAATGCGTTGGGGCTTCGCTTTCGATGCGCTGCTGATCATTCCAGTCCAGGCAGCTTTTCACTAGCTCAAGAATGTTTACTTTTTTAAGTGCGTTCATACTGCTGACGCTAGATAAATAGGGTAGCAGCCAAGTCTCGATATCGTCGATTAAGCTTTGTTTTGACAAGCTTGGGAAGTTTTCAAGGTGTTGTCCTAGCCAGCTTGCTCGGGCCAGCCAGTCATCGCATTGCTGCGTCCAGTTTAAAACGCTTAAGCCTTGTTTCTTGACCAGCTGAGCCAGGCATTGGGTGAAGGCATCGTTTGGAATATTGCTGATGACTTGGCTATCTATGGTAATCGCGCCAATACGGGTTTGCATAGAGCCCGTTATTTTCTGCGTTTTAGGGTTGATCTCGAAACGTTCTTCTTCGTTGATATGCTCGGACAAGACTTCGAGAGCTGAGGCTTTGTCAATGGCTGCCGCGCTATAAATCCGGCCCTCTTTCTTCTGTGCATCGCAGTCAGCAATGACTAACCAAGGCTCATCAAAGAGTGAATCGTCTTCGTTGAGGTAAGCGCCTTTACCGTTCGCCATCAAATATTTGCCGTCTCCTGCTTGGCGCTGTTTGGCCAGTCGCTCAGGGAAGGCGATGAGTAAGAGTTTGCCAAGGTCTGCAGGGTAGATAGTCGGCTCAATATCTGCTTTCGAAGCGGCTAATTTTGCTAATTGCTTTTGCAGCGACTGAGTGCTTGAGAAGGCTTGCTCGACTCGTGAACGATGGAAGGCGTAGTCTTTAAGGGACTGTGCTTTGTCTCGGCCAAAATCCGACAGCGCGTTGAGACGTCTGGATATGTCGGTATCTCTATTATGGAGAAAGATATCTTGTTCAGAAAGCAGAGCGGCTAAGTTGCAAGCGACACGCTGATCTTCGGGCTTGTCGGTGCTTAACAACATACTTGCAAGGCGCGGGCTAACAGGTAGCTTTGCCGCGAGCTTGCCCAGTCGGGTGACCTGAGCTTGTTGATCCAGCAAACCGAGGTCTTTGAGTACTTGCATCGCGGCATTGTAATGCGCTTCCGGAGGCGCCGTGAGCCAGGGGATGCTCTGGTAGTTGTTATTTCCCCAAAGGCATAATTCTAAGCCGAGCTGAGTTAAGTCACTTATGCAGATTTCTTCGCTTTGAAAGTCACTCAGAGACTGTTGTTTGCTCTCGCTCCATAAGCGAATACAGTGGCCAGCCTGGGTTCTGCCTGCACGGCCCTGACGCTGTTCGGCCGATGCTTTGGATATGTACTTGGTTTCCAGACGACTCATACCGGAGCCAGCGTCATAACGCATTTGACGTTCAAGGCCACTGTCAATGACGCAGCGAATCCCTTCGATGGTCAAGCTGGTTTCGGCGATATTAGTGGCGAAAATAATCTTTCTTCGGCCTTGCTCGTCTTTCTGCAGAGCCTGCTCCTGTTTCTGAAGGCTTAGCCCGCCATAGAGTGGCAGAAGTAGCAGGTCATTGTCGGAATAACGTTCTTGCGCACTGGCTAGGCAGCGCTTAATTTCACCTTGGCCGGGGAGGAAGACCAGAATATCGCCGTGTGCATCATCTTGAAGCGCGCTTCGGATGGCTCTGAGAACTTGCTTATCGAGGTATTCATTAGGACTATTGGCGGCTTGATAGTCAGTAGCTACCGGGAATGTTCGCCCCGGGCATTCTACGATGGGGGCTGCGTTCATATAGTGTGAGAGCATTTGTGTATCGATGGTCGCAGACATGACCAGGAGCATCAAATCATCTCTAAGCGCTTGTTGAACTTCGAGACAAAGCATTAGTGATAAGTCACTATGAATTGAACGTTCGTGAAACTCATCGAAGATCACCAGGCCAATATCAGATAGCTCCGGGTCCTGCTGTAATCGTCGGGTGAGAATACCTTCAGTAACGACTTCGAGAACGGTGTTTTGCGACACATTTCGATCATTCTTGATCTGATAACCTATGCGTTCACCGACTTTCTCCCCAAGCTGTTTCGCGAGGTAGTAAGCAATGGCCTTAACGGCTACACGGCGAGGCTCCAGTAAAAGAATCTTTTTCCCTTGAAGTGCCAAGTCCTTGAGTAAGGCCAAAGGTAAAGCGGTTGATTTTCCCGCACCGGGTTCGGCTTGAAGTACTAATGCCTTATGTTCGCTCAGTTGAGCAATCACTTGAGGAAAAAACTGGGAAATGGGTAACAAAGACAGGGCTCCAGAATGACAGGCTTGCGTCATTTTATAAGATCCTGAGCGCAATAAAAGCCTTTAATTAAGTGAAACAGCAGCTTGTCTGGTTTTGTCAAAACGGGGTTTAGCGACTATATATAGTATCGAGTGAAGAACTATATATATAAAATCGGGTTAACAGCTCTATTTGGAGAATGATAATAATGCTAAAAAGAATTGCCCTATTTGTTACCATATTGATGCTGTTTTCTTCCCAGGGTTTTGCTGGTGGCGATGCACCTTATCCGGCCGACTGGCGTTCCTGGACATCGGTTTCTACCCCCTTGACCAGTATCGGTGCTCTACCAGGCTGTGACGCAGATGTAAGCAGTTTACCGCCTATTTATCAGGGAACGGTTGAGACATATTGCGGTGTTAGGCCAGAAGGCCCTGGTGCCGTTTCGGTATTGGTCGAGCCAAGTAAGACGGAGAGTTACAAGACCAAAGATGGAAAAATGGCCGATGGTGCATCGATGATTCTTCACCTTAAGGAATTAGGTATTCTTCTCGTTACTGGCCACAAAAGTGGTGACGCAGTTTATAGCGTTTTCAAAGAGGATGGAACGGACATTACTGCAGCGGACCCTGCCTCACCCTTGAGTGTAGAGACATGCTCGACTTGTCACTCAGGCTATGAAGCGTTTTGTGTCAAAGGCCAATGTGCTAGTGGGCAATAGCCGTAATGGTTTCTAAGTTATCAAGGACGGGTAAGTGACGATATGAACAAGCTATTCCAGATAGGCAATATTTTACTGCTATCGTTTATGGGTTTCGCTCTAGTGATTGTGTTATCACTTAGCTGGGTGCTCTACAGCAGTATGTACAATGCTGAAAGAGATAAGCTGATTCAGGTTAGTGAAGCTAGCCTAAAACCAATCGTTAATTTAGCAACACGCAGTGTCAATGGTGCCAACAAAATGAAACTGCGTAATAAAGATGCGCAATCTTTGTATGCGTCTTCAGGTTTGCTTTATTTGAAAATAGAAGGGATGTCTAAAGCGAGCCCCGCCTAGGCGTTTGCGAAAGCTCAGCCACCTCGTGCAATGGAATATGAGTACAGGGCTGAAATCGGGGGCGTGCAGCAAGCTTCTATAGACGAACTGCTCGCCAGTACTCATAAGCAATTTATTGATACAGAAGACTATTTATTTTTAAGCAGGTCGCCTCTGGATGAGGTGGAAAACGGAGCGCAAATTACGGCAGTATTTTCTGTGCTTAGTCTAGAAGGGATTCAGCGTCATATCTTGAAGGAAATGGCCTGGCCAGTGTTAGTAGTGACTGTGTTAGCTGCGATCTGCGCCTTACTTATCGGCCGACACATCTCCAAACCGATCTCTGATGCTTCGAGACAAATCAGCCATATTAGTCATACCTTAGATATGGGGCTCCGTGTTGAGTCCAGCTCACCCGTGATAGAAATAAATGGCATGGTACTAACCTTCAATAAATTTCTAGATCAAGTCGAAGGAATCATTAAGCAGTTAACTGAGCTGGTTGATCATATTAGCGAGGCATCAGAGTAATTGAGCTCTTTGACGATTAATACTCAAGATAGAATTAATCAACAGAAAGACCAATCTGAACGCGTTGCGACAGCGATTACACAGATGAGTGTGGCAGTATCTCATGTGACGGATAACGCGCATTCGGCAGCGGAAGCAGCGAAAGAAGCGAACTCCGAGGCCGAATCCGGGTCCCAAGTTGTTAATGTTGCGGTATCGGTGATTGATCAGCTAGCTGAAGGTGTCGAACATACAGCCGAGACCATACAGCGTGTTGAACAGGATACGCACAACATAAGTACCGTGTTAGATTTTATTCGAGGCATCGCTGATCAAACAAACTTACTAGCCTTGAATGCCTCCATCGAGTCGGCTCGTGCAGGAGATAGTGGTCGCGGCTTTGCCGTCGTTGCAGATGAAGTGCGTACCTTGGCGAGTCAGACACAGAAATCGACTGAAGAAATTCAGCACTTGGTTCAGCAGCTACAGGCGGGTACCGAAGGTGCAACTGAGTCAATAGCTTTAGGCCAAGAAATGGCTAAAGACAGCGTGGAAAAAGCTCGAGACGCTGATAATTCCTTGCAAGCAATCACCCGAAGTGCTCACACGATCAGTGATATGAATGCGCAAATAGCGACGAGCGCAGCAGAGCAAGCAGAGGTGACAGAAAGCGTTAGCCGAAGTATTAATGAGATTTCTGAGCTGTCAGAACAAATTGCTACTGACTCCCATAACTTTGCCAATTCCAGTGCACAGCTTGGTGAGCTAGCCGCTCAACTTAAACAGCACATCGCAAAGTTTAAATTGGGATAAATCCAGCGTTGGCAGAGGGTTTCATCCCTCGCTGGATTAACCCTGTGCTTGCCCGCTTGCGAGCCGAGGAAGGCTGTGCATACATCTATGCTGCGAAGTGTTTTTCATCCAGCAGAAGCTAATCGAATAATCTCTGGATAACCCTTTTCCACCAACGCCTCTTCATTACTCTTATAAAATCCACGTAGCTTAAGAATGCGATGCATTTCAGATAGTCGATAGCTGGGAACGGTTGGGAGCAAATGATGTTCGCAGTGATAGTTCACATAATTCGGTGCAAACAGTAAACGCTCCCACCAGTTGGCGATGGTTGTACGTGTCGTGTGGCGAACATCCTCTGAGGCAAGTGCTGGCATGGCGCCGTGCTCGGCGATTTGACGAACTCGAATGATGAAGGGATGAGTAAAAATATAGGCAATCCACCATAAAGCATAGAGGCTGGCATGTCCGCTCGCCGCCAAGATACTAAAAAATATAAGGTGGAAACTGACGACGTGAAGGTAGTTTCTAAGTCCCATTTTCCAGCCAGCATCTGTTCCGATCTTATCGCTGTTTACACCCAAGGAAACGGCATTTCCAGCACGCCCTGGAAGTACATAAAATAACAAAGCTGATGTTGCCTTGAGCCCAGATAAACCAAGAAAGTCACGAATGATCTTGCGCTTAAAGCTATCTTTGCTAACCGGGTATTGAGCAATGTTACCAACATCGGGGTCTTCGTCGGTTCCGGTTTTAGTGTGGTGAGTAAAGTGATAAGGACGGTAGAAGTCGATAGGCACAAGTACCGGAATACCTGCCAACCAATGGCCAACCAGGTCATTCTGCTTTTGGGTGGAAAAGAATGAGCGGTGAGAGCATTCATGCAGAAGTATACCAAGACCGAGTTGCCGTCCTCCTAGAATGAATAAAGCCACTATGACGGTAATGATATTTGGCCAAACAGCAACGATAAAGAAAGCAAAAGCGATGAGTAGCCAGTTGAAGGCAAACATTAGATAAGCCCTTAGGTCAGAAGCAGATTTCAGGTAGCGAATTTGGCCAACCGATAGGTAATCGCTAGCTTTTTGCTTTACCGTTTTTGCTGAATCGCTTACTGAACTCATATCGACCTCGTATTTATTGTGCATCCTATACTTTTCATACTAGCAGCAATAACGGTATTCAATCAATAATATGAATTTGTATTCATTTTATTTGTAGGTGAGTACCAATTTTTTGAATGTGTTGGAACTATCATGTTCTTTTGAAGTCATAACTACATATGCGTATCCCTCATATTGAGGTATAAGAGATAGGAGTTGCCCGCGTGTACGGTTCTAAAGTGCGACGTTTTACAGGCTTGATGGTATGTCTTTTGTTGAGTGTGAATTATATGGCCTCGGTAAATGCTCAAGAACGAAACTTACGTTTTACCAGCTCAGATGAGCCAGGCAGTCTGATTGAGCTTTACACTTCACAAGGTTGTAGCAGTTGCCCTCCAGCTGAACGATGGATCAGTAAGTTCAAGCACGATAAGCGTTTATGGAAGTCACTTTTCCCTTTAGCCTTCCATGTTGATTATTGGGATTACATCGGTTGGAAGGATGAGTTTGCCAAGGCTCAATATGGCAATCGGCAGCGCCTTTATCAGCGTCTAGGTTTAATTAGACAAGTCGCGACTCCGGGATTTATTGTGAGTGGCAAGGGCTGGAATGGGTGGTTTCGGTGTCAACGCTTACCCCAGGCACAGAGGGTAGAGGGTCTAGGTGGTTTACAGATTGATATTGATGGACGCGAGGTGTTAATTCGCTATACCACCAAGATAGAAGCAGAGCAGGATAAGTCGTTCAAGATCAATATAGCCTTACTCGGCTTTGATATGCTCTCAAACATTAATGCTGGTGAAAACCGCGGCAGAAATCTACAGCAAGATTTTGTTGTACTGTCCTTACACCATGAGTTTTTACTCAGCAAGAAAGATACTGCTAGTAGGCAGGAGTTGTGGAGCAGTCGGCTTCGATTGCCGGAAAGTGTTGATCGCCTCGGTGTAGAGATGGCATTGCTAGGCTGGACTACCAAGGGAGGTGAGTTAAATCCATTACAGGTCACAGGAGGGTGGTTGTAATGATAATCATTATCAATTAATGTATTTGTTATTAGTTAGATAAATACCGAGGGAAAGTATATGCCTAAGTTGATAGATGATAACTGGATTGTGATTACTTCACTTGGAATGGCGTTGTTCATGTGTGTACTTGCTCTGGTGTTCCCAATCTCTTATTAAACCTTTCTTGCAGAATTGCAGGGTTAAATCGTCGTGTCGCTTTAACGTTAATAGCTTCGTTTGTCCTACTGATAGAACTGTGTATTTAAGGTTTTAGGTAGCATTAGGGTGATGAGGTAAGCATTAAATAGTATTCAGCGCTTTACAATTAGTGAACCCAATCACTTATGAAAGTACTAGGATCAATATATGGAAGTATTTGCAGACTATCAACTCACGCTACTCATTGTTGGACTGACCGGCTTATTGCTGCTCACCCAAATACTTGTTTCTGACGCAGCATCAATTAAATTGAAACATACACCGGGTTATCCCGTCGAAGCTGATCACGCTAGATTTTTATTTCGAGCCTCTCGTACTTATTCAAATACCAATGAGACGATCGCGGTATTTATCCTGTTTGCTTTGTTTGCTGTTTATAGTGGTGCCGATGCAAGCTATATCGACGCGTTTTCTGTGACCTATTTTGCTGGGCGTGTGATGCATATGTTGTGCTATTACGCGAATATAGCCTTGGCCCGGAGTATTGGTTTTGTTATTAGTCTGATTGGTTTAATTGGTATGTTTGTGACTTCGCTGACGGTTTGATAGGCCCTCATCTGCATTTTAGAGTCTCTTAGTTTGAAGACAGAGCTATCTGACTTAGCGGCGTGTGTATCAGGCTTTAACTTTCTAGTAGAAATCTCGCCCAATCGGGCAGGGTGTTTGCTTTTTTCGTTACTAATCCTTGCGTGATCTGAGCAACGAGATCGAAGGGCTTTAGGTAGTCAGAGTTGTCTAAGAGATAAGCTTTGTCTGCCAGCACTAGCGCTGTTTTTATATTTTGCATGGTGCGAGGTATACGGCTGACGACTTTATCTTCTGGTACTGCGTGACCGCCTTCTTCAATCCTTTGCTGTATTCGTGCTTTGTTAAGTTCGGGGGTTGAAAGATGAACGAAGACGATAATTACTTCGTAACCGTGAGCTTTGGCTTTTCCTACAAAGTCGATTTTGGAGGGATGAGAGAAAACGGTTTCAAAACAGAAACTACGTCCTTCTTCCAAGAGCTCATTCCTGAGCCGCTCAGCGATGGCTGCGGCTTGATAGCTATGCGCTTCAGGCGCATCGGGGAATACTTGGCGAGCGATATTATCGGCGTTAACGAAGGGTAGATCACGAGGTTGTAGCTGCGTTCTATAAAAGGTAGATTTTCCTGCGCCATTTCCTCCGGCGAGCAGCCACAGCTGTTTTGATTCTTTATTCAATTTATACTCTAGATTCTATAAATACGCCATTTTCAAAATAGCCGGTGGTGACATTACCTTGTTGGTCGATTCTTTCAAGCATGCCCTTATCAGTACTTGAGGCCTGAAAGGCATAATTGGTAGTGGTGATGTTTCTCATCAAAGAACCTGAGTCGCGTTGTTGTTCCAGGTTGCTGAATATATCGTCAGCATCAATGTCGACATTATGCGTTTCTTCTACATTGATTTTTGCAAGACCACTGTTTACTTTAATGAGTGTTTCAGGGTCTACGACACCAGAAACCCCGCGGCCTATTTCTGCCCAATATTCTATCTGTTCAGCCACTGAGCGCTTGTTAAGTTCACCACTTAACTTGGCTTGTTTCATAAGTTCACTTTCTAAACGGATAGGGGAATTGGATTTAGCCATCAAAGAATCTCCAAACTGAGGTTGATATCTGGATTGTAGCGGATTGCTACGCTTAAAGCTAATGTTTGTAGTGAATCGCTACAGATTCTTTTAGGCTCGCATGATTTGCTGTACTTAAGGTAAACTCACATTCACTATGACCCGTATTTTTGTATTCTTACTTATGTTTTCATTCTCCCAGATGTCCTCAGGATTTACCTACACCATTGAGCTGACAGAACGAAGCTTGCAAGAAAAGATTGAGGCGATGATGCCCTTAGAAAAGAAACAGTACTTCTTTACTGTTCGCTTGTCCGAGCCAAAAGTGGAGTTAATCAACGTCAGTAATGAAGTTGGCTTTTTTATGCATGTTGATGTCATCGCACCAGGCGGCTTTAAAGGTGGTGGCAGAGGTAAAATCGCCGGTACCGTCCGCTACCAGCAGGATAGCGGGGAATTTTATTTAGACTCACCTCGACTGGTCGACCTTGAGATCGACTTATTGCCAAAACAACTAACACCAAAGATTGCCAAACTGGCTGAGCTAGTGCTGTCTAAAGCTAGCGAGAAGCTTCCTGTCTATCGCTTACGTGACGATGATGCTAAGCACCAATTAGCAAAATCTACTTTGAAGTCTATCAAGGTTAGAGATCATAAACTATTGATTACATTAGGCATGTTTTAAATATGACCTCCGGCTTCTACTGAGCTCCGAATTTTGAGGGGCGAACCCTCTGCCTACGAAAGAGCTAGATGTCATGGCTGACATCTAGCTAACTGTCTGAATAAAAAAGAAAAATAAAATAATTGTGACTATTTCTGCGTTTTGTCCGTCTATATCTCTGTAAATTGGTTTTTTTGTTCTAATTTTTTTCTTCAGAATGGAGAGATATAGGAATTTCACGGTCATAGGTATCTATGTTCGTCCGTATTTGCTTTAGGTTTGTGAAGCAGGGCAG
>NZ_LWGE01001110.1:0-3993 GCF_001635315.1 Oleiphilus sp. HI0123 | reverse complement strand
CAAATGAGCTGAAATAACCCATTCTAAAATTTTCTTCGTCATTTATAAGTGATTCGCCAGATGCTGGGTTGTTTCCTATAGCCAGTAAGGTATTTGGGTGTGTTGTTTTCCCTAAAACCTTCAACGCTCCCGGCTGATACCCCTGATACCCTGCCACTGCACTTGTTGCTCCGCCAAGAAGCACCGCCAATGCGACACCTCTAGCCAATTTAGTTCGTTGTAACGTTTTTTGCTTCATGCTCATTATCCTTCGCTATTCACACAACCTATCCGATTTAACCGCTTTCTACTCGTCTGTCATACCTGTTATTATTAGACGGAACAACCCGGCAAGTTAAACACCCCAATTTTCTCTTTTGCTTTTGTCGCTTTCGCACGCTAGCCCTAAAGATAGTTCAAACAAGGCTTCATTCAACTATTGATTTGTTTCGCCTTGATTAAGTCTCGTAACAAAACATTATCGAAACGTTTATTGATGTCTTGATGAAGTTTATCTGCGATGTCGCTAACTTCTGGTGAAAGCTTGATATGCTTATATTTCCACATACTTTCATGCCCTCTCAAAGCCTGTAATATTTGAGCTACACTAATCTGATCTGTGGAATGGCCTGGCACTAACATATCGGCCTTTTCACCCGCAACAATAAGTAGGCCGCCTGAAATCAACTTATCGATAATTTTTCGGCTCGCAACCGCTGGGATCGTATGTAGATGTTCGATATCTACTTGAAGAACCGGACTTTCTGTTGACTCAAACCTACGTGCAATATTCACCATAATATCGAGCCCAACTTTTTCGCTGACCTCCGGAGAAGGATCTAACTCCTGCGCCTTTGTGATATGGCTTTCATGCTGGTGATAAAACGCAATACTCGACCCTAGCAGTAAAATTAGCCAGTTTACGTACAACCAAATCAGTAACAAAATACCGACGGCAAAACCGGAATAGATCGCATCGTACTTAGACGAATTTACGACGAAGGCCGTAAAGAGAATGCTTGAAGCCTGCCACGCACTTCCACCCACGACACCGCCCACCAAAGCACTTTTAAAGTTAACTCGAGTATTTGGCATTAGAATATAAAACATGGTAAATGTCAGAATAATCATAAAGAAAGGCATCAGTTTGGTCATCATTAAGATCACCGTGCCAAAGGGTTCAATTGAAGCGATACTTTGAACCAGGCTGGAATTCATTGTTGACGCGGTTAGACTAATAGCAGCAACCACCAAGACTGGACCAACCAGCACAACGATCAGGTAGTTACTGAAACGCTGCCCCAAGGAACGCAATTCCGGTGCGAACCAAATCGTATTAAATGCCTTTTCTATCTTCTGGATTAGGGAGATAACCGTATAGAACAATATAATAAAACCAAGAAAGCCCAGTACACCAACCTTCATATTATCGACGAAGGACAAAACACTATTATGTATTTCGATGCCTTTAGCCCCCATCGGTTCAAGGAAGCTATAGAGCATCGGGGTAAAACGGTCTTGTACATTGAAAGCTTTCAAAACTGAAAAGCTCAAGGCCAGCATAGGGACAATCGAAAGAATCGTCGTATAAACAAGACTCATTGCGTGAAGCGTTATTTGCCCGGTAGCGATATCACGGATCACAACATAAAGAATTCGAAGGGCGTCCCGAAGCAAAGACATAAGGGGATTCATTGAGGGCTTTGGTGAGGCTAAAAGCCAGGCTTCAGCGTCCTTCCATTGATCTAGCAAGTTTTTCAAAATGACCTACCCTGTCGTGACAGCATCAATCTCACAAATCAAAGCAGCTAAGCCAGAGATTACCTCTTCCGCAAGTAAACCCGGAGCTTCACCTAGATCTATTTTATGCTGAAGATCAGCAGCCTTCGCCGATAGAGATGACGCTCTGATATTCCCGGCACTGCCTTTCAAGCCGTGAGCAAGGCGTGACATTAACTCTGTATCGCCCTGCTGCTGAGCATTTAGAAACTCTTCTTCAAACGTCACAAAGCTACCTTTGAAAGAGGACAATACCTGCTTAACAATATCCATATTGTTCATAAAAGTTTCTGTTAGCTTGTCCATGTCGATGCATTGGCTCTCGCTAGTTTGATCACTCATTGTCTATTGAACTCCATTCTTCATTGATACAAAGCCATATCTCGAAAAAAGCGGTATACTTGAGGCTGTGAAACTTACATTGATACATTGTTCTATTTTTAAGATTAGCAGACATTATCACAGACACATACTCGATAACGACTTTCAGGCTTTCACCCGTACCTCGATAAAAGAAATGGCCTCAATATTAAAGTAAGTTATTGGTTTTCATATACAAATATACCGATCCAACACCACTATTTATGTATAAGTTTTTTGAAAAGCTGGTAGAGCCGTTTCCTCCCGAGCATCCGGAACAACCACCGAAGGGTTTATTCGACTTTTGTGTGTACTATACACAAGGAATATTCCCCTTACTTTTTATCATGGGCGGGCTCACTGCCTTAATTTCCATCATGGAAGTTACGCTGTTTGGTTTCCTCGGACAGCTGGTAGACTGGCTGTCGAACAAAACACCTCAAACACTTTGGCAAGATGAAGGGAATACCCTTATTGCTCTAGGTGCAGTGATTCTTTTCGTCATTCCTCTTACTGTTTTGCTTCACTCAACCGTTATTCACCAAGCCTTGTTGGGCAACTATCCAATGCGAATTAGATGGTTAGCTCATCGGTACTTGCTTGGTCAAAGCTTTTCTTTTTACCAAGATGAGTTCGCTGGCCGCATAGCAACCAAAGTGATGCAGACTGCGCTTTCGGTTCGCGAAACCGTAATGAAGCTGCTCGATGTACTGCTCTACGTCAGTATTTATTTCATAGGTATGACTAGCGTCGTCACAGCGAGTGATGCCAGATTAAGCATTCCTCTTTTAATTTGGCTACTTTGCTATGGCTCCAGCCTTTATTACTTCATCCCTAAACTTCGTGATATTTCTACTCGTCAGGCAGATGCGCGCTCCAGCATGGTCGGAGCTGTGGTAGACAGCTACACCAACATTGAAACAGTGAAACTCTTCTCTCATAGCCAGCGTGAAGCAGAGTATGCAAAACGAACAATGGGCGACTTCCTTGAAACCGTTCACCCTCAAATGCGCTTGGTCACCCGGCTCAATGTGACAGTATGGGTATTGAATTCCCTCCTGTTATTCTCGATCTCATCTCTTTCAATCTGGCTTTGGATAAACGAAACCATTTCGACTGGAGCCATAGCTGTTGCGATTGCGCTAGCACTCAGGCTCAATGGCATGTCCCAATGGATTATGTGGGAAGTGTCCAGCCTGTTCGAGAATATCGGTTCAGTACAAGACGGTATCAGCACACTTTCAAAAGAACGAGCCGTGCTTGACTCAGACAATGCCAAAGCGCTTGAACTAAGCGATGGTAATATTGATTTTCAGAGGATTTCGTTTGAATACGAATCTGGCCGTCCGGTTATCAGCGAGCTTGATTTGCATATAAAAGCTGGCGAAAAAATTGGTCTGGTTGGCCGCTCAGGTGCTGGAAAGTCAACTCTGGTAAACCTCTTACTTAGATTCTACGACCTTTCTTCGGGCAACATCAGAATTGACGGGCAAGCTATTGCTGACATTAAACAAGAGAGCCTGCGCGAGCATATCGGCATGGTGACCCAAGATACTTCCCTGCTTCACCGCTCTGTGCGCGATAACATCCTTTATGGAAATCCCGAAGCCTCTGACGATGATCTGATCCGTGCAGCCAAACAAGCCCATGCTCACGAATTCATTCAAGAACTAAGTGACCTGGACGGACGACAGGGCTATGACGCTCATGTAGGCGAGCGTGGCGTGAAGCTTTCTGGCGGTCAGCGTCAGCGTATTGCGATTGCCCGAGTCTTATTGAAGAACGCCCCAATACTTGTTCTGGATGAAGCCACGTCTGCTTTGGATTCGGAAGTCGAAGCTGCGATTCAACAAAGTTTATATACCTTAATGGAAG
>NZ_LWGE01001109.1:0-4717 GCF_001635315.1 Oleiphilus sp. HI0123 | reverse complement strand
TTGCCATTGCTGCAGGCTCATGGTTTGGCTAACTTTGCCATCTTTAGCTTTTAGCAATAAACCGTCTCGTAGAATGCCGGCATTATTAACGAGGCCATTCAGCTTTCCAAAATCGCGCTCAATCGTATTAAAGGTGTTCTCTACGTCAGCCTCTTGGGCAACGTTGCAAACATAGGTTTTAGCTGTGACGCCCAGTGCTTCGCACTCATTAGCGGTTTCATCAAGACGTTCTGCATTCATGTCGATCAGAGCGAGATTAGCTCCTTTTTCAGCAAGGCCTAAAGCCATTTCTCTTCCTAAGCCTTGAGCGCCGCCTGTAATTGCAATAACTGCATCTTGTAATTTCATGTTCTGCCTATATTAATACCAGATTGGGACGTGTTGGGTATCGAGGGATCACCCCTAACCCTTAAATGAGAATCTATCTTAATGGCTTGTTAGGATAAGAAAAAGGATTAATGCAGTCGGGTACTAATAAATCTCGACTTGGAGTAAGTATGCAAATTTTATTTTTACTGTTCTTGATTGTTCCTATCATTGAGATGTTGGTATTAATTGAGGTGGGCTCATTTATTGGTGTCTTTTATACAGTGTTGCTGGTGTTATTGACGGCAGTCATAGGTGTGACGCTGCTTAAAAAACAGGGGCTGAGTACCTTTATCAGAGCTAATCAGAAGATGCAAAGTGGCCAGATGCCAGTCTCTGAAATTGGTGAAGGGATGATGTTGGCAATCGCGGGAGCATTGTTGCTTACCCCTGGGTTTGTGACCGATACGATTGGCTTTATTTTATTGACGCCGGGCTTTAGAGCTTCGTTTGCCAAGATGATTGCGAAAAATCTGGTACAGAATTCCTCACAAAGCGGCTTTTATTCCCAGACAACTTATAGACAGTCGTCTCAGGCGGAGGAGCAGCCGGTTAAGGACCCTTTCTCTGCCCAGGAATTTCCCCAACGTACCGTTCCGCCTGAAGAGATCGCCGAAGGTGAGTTTCAAGAGATAAAACAAGAAAAAGAAAAATAAGTGCTTGAAAAGCTTTCTATCATCCCCATTTATAGAGTCACTTATCAATGAAAATTGTAAGTTTAAAATGCAACTTATTGTTTTTATTAAATAAAATAAAGCGCTCTTTGTTTGAGAGTGATTTTATTTTCGGATTGAAAACCTGTTAGGAGAATCAAGAAGATGAAAATCCGTCCATTACACGACCGTGTTGTTGTACGCCGCAAAGAAGAAGAGACCACAAGTGCGGGTGGTATTGTATTGCCTGGTAGTGCGACTGAAAAACCTTCTCAGGGTGAAGTAATAGCTGTGGGTACTGGAAAAATTCTGGATAACGGTGATGTTAAAGCTTTGGCTGTAAAAGAAGGCGATATTGTAGTGTTTGGTCAATATGCTGGTAATACCGTTAAGATCGATGGTGAAGAGCTATTGATTATGAGTGAAAGCGACCTTTACGGCGTGATAGAAGCTTAGTACCGGTTAGCCGGTTCAGAGAATTATTTTAAAAGTGCCTAACTAAATAGGCAAACAGTTTAAGTAGGAAAAGTATATGAGCGCTAAAGACGTTAAATTTGGTGATTCGGCTCGTCAAGGCATGTTGGCCGGTGTAAACATTCTAGCAGATGCAGTAAAGGTAACTTTGGGCCCTAAAGGTCGTAACGTTGTATTAGACAAATCTTTTGGTGCACCGACGGTGACTAAAGATGGTGTGTCTGTTGCGAAAGAAATCGAGCTTAAAGACAAGTTCGAAAACATGGGTGCGCAGATGGTAAAAGAAGTTGCATCACAAACTAATGATGCTGCGGGTGATGGAACAACGACTGCAACAGTTTTGGCTCAGTCTATCGTTAACGAAGGTTTGAAGGCTGTTGCTGCGGGTATGAACCCAATGGACCTGAAACGTGGCATCGACAAAGGTGTGCAAGTTGCAGTTCAAGCGGTTAAAGGCTTTGCTCGTCCATGTGAAGATACTAAAGCGATTGCTCAAGTAGGCACAATCTCAGCAAACAGCGATAGCTCTGTTGGTAGCATCATTGCTGAAGCGATGGAAAAAGTAGGTAAAGAAGGTGTTATCACTGTTGAAGAAGGTAGTGGCTTCGAAGATGAGCTAGCCGTTGTTGAAGGTATGCAGTTCGATCGTGGTTACTTATCACCTTACTTTATCAACAATCAGGACAATATGAGTGCAGAGCTTGAGAGCCCATTTATATTATTGGTTGATAAGAAGGTTTCTAACATTCGTGAGCTACTTCCTGTACTGGAAAGTGTTGCTAAAGCAAGCAAGCCATTATTGATCATTGCTGAAGATATCGAAGGCGAAGCGCTAGCGACTCTAGTTGTAAACAACATGCGTGGCATTGTTAAGGTGGCAGCGGTTAAGGCACCTGGCTTTGGCGATCGTCGTAAGGAAATGCTACAGGATATCGCTACTCTAACGGGTGGTACGGTTATTTCTGAAGAAGTTGGTTTGTCTCTAGAAACCGCAACAATTGATAACTTGGGTACAGCGAAGAGCGTTAACATCAGTAAAGAAAATACGACGATTATCGATGGTGCAGGTCAAGCTGCAGAAATCGAAGGGCGTGTTAACCAGATTCGTAAGCAAATCGAAGAAAGCAGTTCAGACTATGATCGTGAGAAGCTTCAAGAGCGTGTAGCTAAATTAGCTGGCGGTGTTGCGGTAATCAAAGTAGGTGCTGGTTCTGAAGTCGAGATGAAAGAGAAGAAGGCTCGTGTCGAAGATGCGCTTCACTCTACTCGTGCAGCCGTTGAAGAAGGTGTTGTTGCAGGTGGCGGCGTATCATTGATTCGTGCTCTACAAGCGATTGAAGATCTTCAAGGTGATAACGAAGATCAAAACGTTGGTATTAACTTGCTACGTCGCGCAATGGAAGCACCTATGCGTCAAATCGTTGAGAATGCCGGTGGCGAAGGTTCTGTCGTGACTGATAAGGTTAAGCAGGGCGAAGGTAGCTTTGGTTACAATGCTGCATCGGGTGAATATGGCGATATGTTGGAAATGGGTATTCTTGATCCGGCTAAGGTGACGCGTACAGCGCTTCAATCAGCAGGTTCTGTTGCTGGTTTGATGATCACTACTGAATGCATGGTTACCGATATCGTAGAAGAGGGTGCAGCAGCACCAGCTATGCCTGATATGGGTGGCATGGGTGGCATGGGTGGAATGATGTAATCCAGCCTTTCACGCTTTGTGATTAAGAAACCCGGCTTTTGCCGGGTTTCTTGCGTTTGGGGCTAAGTACTTGAGGCATGTCTCAAGAAAACCCTGCAAAGGTATGAAAAACCGTTAATAAAGGTAGATTTATCATATTAAATAGTCTGTAATTGGTCGCTTTTTAGAGCAGTAGGCTCCCTACCGGGCGGCTTAGGTATATAAGCATGATAGGTTCTCGGTAGTTTTCAGTATCTCTTGTACTGAAGTGGGTCAAATAATAGGACTTGGTCTTTACGCGTGTTGAAAAAAACAATTCTGTATCTTCTTGTTTTCTTATTGGCCTTTAGCGTTTTTGTGCTGGCTAAGGCTCCAGCGCGTGTGATTTGGGAGGGAGTTGTAGAGGCTGATCCTTCTGTAACTAATTCTCTTCGCTCTGTTGGTGTTTCGGTAAAAGGCATTGAGGGGACTATCTGGGATGGTCGTGCTTTGGTTCAGTATAAAGGCATTGCCTCAATAGTTGATTGGAATGTGAAATTATCTGAACTATATGCCTTATCACTTCCCGTTAAGCTTGATATTGATAGCCAAGCGGGCGAATTGGAGGCTGTGATTACGGTGGGCATGTCTGACATCGCTGTGACGGTTTCTCGTGGTGACCTAGACTTATCTATGCTAAGCCCAGCGCTGAGGGCGCAACGAGTCACCCTGGATGGTCAGCTATTGTTAAAGGATATACAGCTGCTAGCTGAAGATAATATGCTGCGATCAGCTGCAGGTATGATCTCGTGGTCTGGTGGCGATATTGCCTATCCTGCTCAACGCGCTATACATCAACGTAGCTTTCCTCCTTTTAGGGGGGTGATAGAAACTAGCGAAACTGGGGAAATAAAAGCAGGTGTTCGTGATAGTGGCGGATCGTTTGATGTCATTGAAGCGACGGTGAGCCCAGAGGGTGAAGCGCTAGTTAAAGTGAAAAGACGCTTATTGGATTTGGCTGATGAGCATTGGCCCCAAAACTCCAAAGAAGAAGATGTCGTGTTTAAAGTGAAAAAGAAAATTTATTAGGCTGGTGAATAATTTGATAACGCTAGGGTCAGGAACAATTGCTAGGATTCAGTCACTGTTGGCTGTGACTTTGCTTGTTTATGTCGCTTATCTGGGGGCTGGAGTGTTTTGGTATTCACTGGCTTCTTCGGATGAGCGCGCTTTAGTGTTGCCTCAGAATAAAGTTGTTACAGCTAAGAAAAGCCAGGGGCGAGATGCCAGGTTAGCTGACTATCATTTATTCGGACAAGTAGGAAAACAGGTAGTTAAAAAGCAGGATAAACCAAAAGAAGCGCCTAAGACCAGCTTAAGGTTAGCATTAAAAGGTGTTTTTATGTCAGAGCAGGCTGGCGCATCGGGTGCTATAGTAGAAGAGATTGGCAAGAAGGCGGATTACTATGGCATAGGTGATGCCCTACCAGGCAGGGCCACTTTGGAAGAGGTATATAGTGATCGTATTCTCTTGAGGCGTAACGGAAGGCTAGAAACTTTGGCT
>NZ_LWGE01001108.1:0-4755 GCF_001635315.1 Oleiphilus sp. HI0123 | reverse complement strand
TAAAGACTATGACGTTGATAGGCTGGGTGTGTAAGTGCGGTAACGTATTGAGCTAACCAGTACTAATTGCTCGTGAGGCTTAACTATATAACGCCCAAGTGGTTTTATAGTGAATGATTATTCGTACAACGACGGGTAACGCAAATTGGATATGAGTCTTCGTTAGACAGCAGAGATAAAATTAGCTATTACTTGCTATTGTTAAAGACGCAGAATTAAGTGTTGTTGATCAAGTATCAGCAACCGAAGTTTTGCCTGACGACCATAGAGCTTTGGAACCACCTGATCCCATCCCGAACTCAGAAGTGAAACGAAGCATCGCCGATGGTAGTGTGGGAGGTCCCATGTGAGAGTAGGTCATCGTCAGGCTTCTATTAGAAACCCCAGTAGGTCGTCCTACTGGGGTTTTTTATTGCCTGGAAGAAAGTATTGTAAGTAACTCACTTTCGTTTTAATTATGTGAGCAGGTTCTTATCTTGTTGTTTGATTTGTGAACGACTGTAAAGTTTTGACTCGCAAGACATGATTTAATTAATTATTGGGTATACTTCCCTAACTTCTAATAAATCAGGACGCTGATTTCAACTATGAATGCATCTACAAACAACAAAATTGCTTTGTTATTTCTATCGCTAATGATGGCTAGTAGTACGAAGATATATGCAGAAATGCAGTCGCTATCTGACAGTGATTTATCTGAGGTCGATGGCCAAGGCATCGGTTTAGTGATGGATGACTTTATTTTCAGTCACGGCCATAATCCAAGCGAAGGCAAGGTATTCAGGATTAGTGGTGTAACTAACAGTGCTGGAGAAGACGTTGTAATCAACGTTAATCAAATGTATATCGCGCGTGCAGGTAGTAATTATGGGGAGACTCTAGAGGGTGTAAATCTAGGTAGGCTAACTAACCCATACGAAATTGATTTATTAAATGGTGATGACCCTGATATTGGCTTACCCGGAGAGGCGGTACTTGAATTTGCGGCACCTAGGAAGGTTTTAGATACTGCTCAAGGTTATGACTGTTTGACTGGTGCTGCAGGTGGGGAGTGTTCTAGTAGACCTTCATCTGCTGAATGGGTAAATGGGGAGAGGCCAGATCTTGGCTTAGAACTTGAAATTAATGATGGTGCTCTTGCAAGCAATTTAAACATCAATGTTGAAAGTGCCGTGTTTGACGGGTCTTACTTGCGCTTGTGGGGCGATGACGGGGAAGAGCGTATGGCAGCAGAGTTTCGTCTTAACTTTTATTCTCCCTCCATTGAGGTAAGTACTTGTGAGCAAATTAATCAAGGTTGCTCATCTAGCATTAAAATGTCCAACTTCCAAATGGAGTTGGCTTTAGGTCACACGTTCCAGCCCTTATACATCGGGGTAGATGGATCTAGCAATCTACCAACAAGCGGTGGGCTTACTCTTCAAATAGCGAAAATTACACATCCATATATGGATAAGATTAATGTTGTTGATGGTTCATACGATTTAGCTGACCCGGATGCTGTCGCAGCGCATGACTTTTTTCACGATTATTATACGAATGGTGAGTATCGTAGCAATATCATTGTCGGTGATTTAGACATTGGTGGTACAAGTTTAGGCGAGCAGCGAATTGAAGGGATATTGGTCCAGTATATGGATGTTAAATTTCGGGACTTGGATCCTAACTAGAGGCTTATTTATGTTGTTTCGGGTACTAATTTTTATGCTTACTGCCGGGCTCGCTAATGCAGAGATGTCAAGTATTGATGACTCAGATCTATCAGAGGTGACAGGGCAAAGTGGTGTTTATTTAACAGGTGAAGTTTCAATCAACGAAGAGGGTGGGGCGTTCAATGACTCTGACAGCCATGGTTACTTTGGAGATTGTTCAAATAGTCAAAAAGTATGTGGGGCGCGCTTAGCTTTTAAGACTCAGAATGATGGAGGCTGGTTTGCGATTGATAATATTCAAGGCTCAGTCTCTTTTGAAGGTCTTACGTTTAGACTGAGAGATATTGCAGATGGTTTTGGTGGTGACGGTCTGCTATTTAATCGGGATGTGATCGAAATTGGCTTGCCTAAGAGTATACGCATGAACGACTTCCAGTATACGCTCGCGACTGCAAACCAAGACCGTCCAAGTAATAGTTCAGACTATCAGCAGGTCGACTTAATGACTGTCGAGATGAGTGGTGATCTCACTTTGCAGGGTAACCTGTTGGTTTTTCCAACGCCTTAGGAATTACGGATGATAAATAGACTATCAATAACATTAATGCTTTTTATTCTCCCACAAATAAGCGCTGCGGAGCTAAAAGCACTTGGTGATGAGTTTTTGTCGGGTGTAAGTGGGCAGTCGGGAATCACTGTTGACCTAGAATCGAAGTTTTCAGTGGGTGAGATAGCCTATTTTGATGATGGTTTGGGTATAGCGTTGCAGGGTGTCAAGATGAGCTCTGCTGCAGATCCTGGGCAGTTGGCAGAGCACCGATTAGAGTTTGATATTCTTGATAACGGCGATATAAAGTTTGCCTTTTCTTCTGGAAATGTCGCAAGGTTCGAAATAGAGGAAATTCGTTTTGTTGATGCGCCGGGCCTGCCTTCACTTGTAACAGATCCGAGTATAGGGGGCTTCTTTATTGACTACGAGATTGATGGCTCTATCTTGGTGCACAACAGAGGTAATACAAGACACGGTGCTAACAATGTTTTGGGTGGGTTGTATGATATTGATTTTACCGTCGAAAATGGGCGCTTAGGATATCGCACTAATGGCAATGAGTTTTTCTTGGATGGTTTAAGTTTGGATGTCGAATCTTTGGGTACGGTGTTTGGGGTGACCGAGGCAGGACAGCTTAACTTATCAATGCCTAACCTAAAGGCAGAGCTAAGTGTAGATGCCATTAGGTATAGTAATAACGCGTTAAATCACGGGGTAACTAATGATGTTACGTCGGGCGCGCCTTTAGCAAGTTACGGTAGCTTGTGGATTAATATGGATGTTAATTCTGATTTGTTAATTGCCGCGGGCGGCGCTGATGGTCTTACAGGAATGACGATCAATTCATCGAACCAGTTTAATCGCTTGGATGTAGCGTGGGGTGATGATACTGACTGGGCAGATACAGGTTACTGGGTAGGTGCTTTGGGTATTACCGGGTCAACAGATTTGGTCAACATGACGCTAGATATTTTGGATGATGAGGATTCAGGTGACGCTTATCATGGTGTGGGCTTGGCTTTAGCCTTTGAACAGTTAGCGATAGATCTGCATGTTCAGGATTTTGTTTTGGGTGAAACTAAAACAAATATTGATCAATATGTCGCGGGTAACCCTGTTCAATTAAAGTCACTAGGTTCTTTCGATATTGCTTTGACCTACGCCGACTCCGTTTGGGGTGGTGTTAGTCGAACCAACAAAATCTTGGTTCAAGCTGGCGGTAATACAGAGGCTGGCAATCAAGGTTTACGTCTTGATACTCAATTAAGTATCGCTGGTGACACAAATCAATCTAACTTTGTATACACCGATGATGGTTATTCTTTGATGTTGAGTTCTCTTTCTGCTTATGTTGATGGAGATATCACTATCGATATTACTGCAGACTTGCCAAATGATGACGTGTTTTTTGATGGTCTAAGGCTTGGTTTTGAAGATCTTGCTTTTGGCTATCAAATTGAGGGAGTGCGGGTTGCTGAGAGTACCGGGGATAAAGAGGATTTAAAGAATGAGAAGCTTGGGTCTGCACAGGGAGTGCAGGGGCTTCCTGGTTTGTTAGGTTCACCTTCTTTGGAAGGAACGCTTAATGGCCATATTACACTTGGGGCTGGTGGGCGAGAAGGCAGCGAAGGAATTACAGTAAATTCCGATATATCAATTAGTGATGGCATTATGGGTTCCTATTTAGAGGCTGACGGGACTGGGAATGGAATCTGGTTAAGTGGGCTGAATTATGATGTGCACTTGCGTGACATGATGTTAGATGTCACAAGTGACGGATTAAAGATTTATGAAGGTGAAAGTTGGAGTCGGTTGGATGTTACAGACTTTAAAATAGGTGAACGCACTGCTGACGCTAGCTTTGGCGGGCTTGTAGTAGAGAGTTATCATGCTGGTTCTGAGACCTTGATATCAACTGGTGGTGCTGGAGATGTTTGTATTGGTGGTGTCGGAGCTAGCCAGGGTGATTGTATTGCTGATAACGGGCGCTGGGAAAATCGTGGGGACCAGGGCTTAACAATAACATCTAAACGGCACTTTAAGTCGAAGATTGATTCTGAAGGAAAGAGAAATCGCTTAACTTGGCATGTCGGGCGCGATGGCGAGGGTACTGGTTCGCCCGATAAGGGAACGGGTCTAAAGTTAATATTTGATAATTATACGACCAATGACGGGAACAATTTGTCTGACGATTTTGGGATTCAGACAGAATACAACATGGATATTGCTCGCGCTCCGGTTATTAAGAAGTCGACAGGCTTCGATAGTAATAATATCTACGGTGAAGAGGGTTGGGAAAAGGTTATGTTGCCTGATGGCTCCTATGAGTACAAGGCTCCTTCAGATATGACTGCTGCAGATATTGCAAATAGACCGGTAGGTGTTGCGATGAGAACAAATACGCAGTTCAAAGAGCTTGATTTTGAAAGAGTTAATCTCAGCCACTCTGTCGGTGGTGAGTCAACGCTGCTATACGGAATGAAGCTACAGAACTTTAATATCACAACTGATATTACTGCTACGCCAATAGATTAAAGCTGGCGCTTACATTTT
>NZ_LWGE01001107.1:0-6151 GCF_001635315.1 Oleiphilus sp. HI0123 | reverse complement strand
TACCCGGTCTTATTCGTGGTGATTGTCTGTGTAAGGTAAAAGTGCCAAGTAACGAGCGCGCTTGATAGCAGTTGCTAGCTGACGCTGGTAACGAGCTTTTGTGCCAGTAATACGGCTTGGTACGATTTTACCAGTTTCTGTGACATAACCTTTCAAAGTGTCCAAATCTTTATAATCGATTTGTTTTACACCTTCAGACGTAAAGCGACAAAACTTACGACGACGAAAAAAGCGAGACATAGTCTTCTCCTAAAATTAAATTACTCTTCTGATGCCGCTTCGCTGTCACCAGCGCTTGCATCTTCAACTTTCTCTACAGATTCTTCAGAGCTTGACTCTTGTTCAGCTGGGCGCTTAGGCGCAGAGCGACGGTCATCTCTACCTTGAGAAGCTTTAATAGGAGATTCTTCAGTAATCGCTTCCTTCTGACGAATAACCAAATCACGAATGATGGCATCGTTAAAACGGAAGTTGTGCTCCAACTCACCCAAAGCATCGCCGCCACATTCGATATTCATCAAAATGTAGTGTGCCTTGTGGATTTTGTTGATTGGGTAAGCCAAGTGACGGCGACCCCAGTCTTCTAGACGGTGAACCTGGCCACCGCTATCTTTGATAACACCAGTATAACGTTCAATCATTCCTGGAACCTGTTCACTTTGATCAGGGTGCACCAAGAATACGATCTCGTAATGACGCATATTTTCTCCCTTCGGGTAATAGCCTTTTAATGTCGACCACATCGGCCGTTTAAAAAGCAAGGAGTTACAAGTACACGGTAAAGTCTATTCCTTCCATAAGAAAGGTATAAGCTCCCCGCAGATTTTAGAGCGCGATATTCTAGAGATAAAACCATCAAGGTGCAAGACCTTTGCAGTAAGTTCGAGACCTTATCGCCTAATGACTCACCATTAATACTTATTATTGAAGTAAACGCTTAGAACAGGAAGCCCGGACTCTGCATGAAAACCCGCACCTATCCACAAGTTTCCAATTGCCGCCAGTACACCATCAATATAAATCAAAGGATAAGTATCACGTCGCCAAGGAGGAATACCCGCTTCTTGAAAAAGGCTTTTAAGGCTACGCCCCGGCCCGTCAGGTCTAGTCCTGAGCGACTCCCCTCCAGCACGAGATTTTATCTGCAACTCAAAACCTGCCCCGGGCACGGCGAGCTGTATACGACCTGAATCAGCCTGCATGCTTACATCCCCACTTTCATAAGCACACGATATATTCTGAGCTGCAATTTCAACATTATAAACTTGACCACGCCGCTTAAATTGCCGAGTTTCGCTATAAGATTCACTGCCGCCCACAGGTTTACGCTGGCAATAAATTCCCCCTAGATAACGGCGCAATTCAAAACCTGACCATTGGACAATAGGATTAGCATCTGGCTTGGCTGAAATCAGCTCAGTAAAAACTCTTCCCAATATACGCTCTGAAGGCTGCGGGCAATCAAAGTTATCAATCCAAGCTCGTAACAAGATCTTCTGATCTCTCTCTCTATAAGATGATAAAACTGAGATATCGATGACTTTTTCACCCTGAGCGCGCTCAAGCAACAAGCCAGAATCAAATTGCTTTACACACCAATCATCAATAAAGCTTTGCGTTTCACTTGCTTTACACGCAACCTGCGCAAGAGCCTCGGTAGAATTTGGCCAACGCTGTTCAAGTAGAGGGAGAATTTCATTCCTCAGAAAGTTTCTATCAAAGACTGAATCACTATTGCTTTCATCCTCGACCCACTTCAGACCCAAACCTTCCGCTTCTAACTCTAAAGCCCTTCTCGAGACCTCAAGCAAAGGGCGATAAATAACAGTTCCACAAGACATAAGCCTGCTAGGCGGAATAGCCGATAAGCCCTTAACACCACTACCGCGCAATGCCCTAATCAACACCGTTTCAGCCTGATCGTTTTGATGATGACCCTGGAGCAACACATCACCATCATTTAGCAGCCTCTCGAAAACTTCGTAACGAGCCTTCCTGGCTGCGGCCTCTAGCCCTTCACCACTCGCAGTAACTGATACACGCTCTACATAGCAAGGAATAGATAGCTCCTGGCACACCTGCTGACAATGACGAGCCCAGTCGTCTGCGTTTTTACTAAGCCCATGATGAACATGTATTGCTGATAAAGCTAAGGAGGGGTTTAATAAACGAAAAGTATGCAAGAGCACGATAGAGTCCAAGCCACCACTCAAGGCAACAACATAGCGTTTGGACTCGGGCACTCTTTTTAATGCCTGCAAGATCACCGGGGAAACCTTCATCTCACTCACAGAGCACCCTATTTGACTATTTACTCTTTAACGTAGGCCGTTAAACGTTGATAGCGCTGATCCATTAATTCTTCAGTATCTAAAGCCGAAAGTTCATCAAGCCCTGCAATAAGCTGAGCCTTCAATTGAGTAGCCATCTCGGGCATATTTCTATGTGCACCGCCTAAAGGCTCCTCTATGACGCCATCAACCAGACCTAATTCTTTCAGACGTTGAGCGTTAACCCCCATCGCTTCAGCCGCATCAGCTGCATACTCAGCACTTTTCCACAGAATGGAGGCACAACCCTCAGGGGAAATAACAGAATAAGTTGAGTACTGAAGCATATTTAGACGATCACAGACACCAATAGCCAGCGCGCCACCAGAACCACCTTCACCAATAACAGTGGATATAATTGGCGTTTTAAGCCGAGACATGACAGCTAGATTATGAGCTATCGCCTGGCTTTGGCCGCGCTCTTCAGCACCAATTCCCGGGTAGGCACCTGGCGTGTCTATAAAGGTGATAATAGGCAAGGAAAAACGTTCAGCTAGCTCCATAAGGCGACAAGCCTTGCGGTAACCCTCTGGCCGGGGCATACCAAAGTTACGCTTGACCTTTTCTTTAACTTCGCGCCCTTTCTGATGACCAATAATCATTACTGGACGCCCTTCAAGCCGAGCAATACCACCTACAATCGACTGATCATCAGCATAAGTTCTATCACCATGCAACTCATCAAAGTCTGTGAAAATCTGCTCAATGTAATCAAGCGTATAAGGACGCTTTGGATGTCTAGCCAAGCGCGCGACATCCCAAGCATTAAGATTCGCAAAAATATCTTTTGTACGAATCTCGCATTCATGCTCAAGACGCTCAATCACTTCTTGAATATTGAGCTCCTGATCACTGCCGACCAAGCGAAGTTCTTCTATTTTTTCTTCCAGCTCTGCAATGGGCTGTTCAAAATCAAGGTAGTATAAATTCATAATAAACCGCTTTAGTCTGGCTAACTGACTCTTCCATTAGATTTGAGGGGGCTATTGTTACTTTTTTTTCGCCGCCTTACCAGACAGCATAAGTGAAAATCCCGCCACAACATAAAAAAAATATGAGGCTAATAAACGAGCTGCGCCTTCCCTTCACCCAGCAAATACTCTAACTCTTGAAACAATTCGTCAGCAGGCTCAACCCGCCAGCTATCACCAAATTCGATAACCGCACTCACATCAGGTCGCTGGTAGCTTAAGGCAACCTTACAACCTGCTGGCTGAAGCGACTCTTCTTCTCGCACCATTGCCCCCTCACCAAGCATTGCTGGTGCAGCAGGTACTGGCTGAGTACAACGATAAGGTTCCAACTTACTCTTAACGCTTTCTAGCATTCCGTCAGCACACTGCGCCTGACTAATACTGATAGAGATATTCTTGGCAAAGTTAATTCTCGCTGAAGCAATACTTTGTACCTGGCTAACTCGCATCTTCAGCATTCCGGAATAGTCATCAAGACTCACTACACCAGAAACAGCAACCACCTCATCCTTTTGAATAGCCTCGCGACACTCGTCAAATGTATCCGCAAATAGTGTCGCCTCAATTCGTGCACTACGATCATCCAAAGTAACGAAGCACATGGTCTGGCCACGTTTATTCTTCATTACCCGAATTTCAACAATCAAACCCACTACCGTCGTCCGATTACGACTGGACTTAAGGTTTAATATAGAGTTCGGAGCAAAACGCCTAACCTCTTTTTCATACTCATCAAAAGGGTGACCTGTCAGGTATAAGCCCAAGGTGTCTTTTTCCTGCCCTAGCCGCTCTTTTTCACTCCACTCACGAACACCTTCTGAACTTGCGTAGACATCCTCATCTTCGTCAGGAACAACCTCGCCAAACATATCCATCATACCCGCATTTTGGTTTCTGGCATTCTGGTCAGCGCGTTGTACTGCTTCGGTAATACTTTCCATCATCCTCGCGCGGCTCGGGCCAATCGAATCCATGGCACCGGCTCGGATCAATGCTTCCAGAGCTCGCTTATTCACCTTCTTCAAATCTACCCGGTCACAAAAATCAAACAGACTTTTAAATGGTCCGCCCTCTTCCCTGGCTTCCAAGACACTCTCAACGGGCCCTTCCCCTAAGCCTTTAATGGCACCCAAACCGTAGACAACCTGAAGATCGTCATCAACGGTAAAGGTATATTGACTGACATTGACATTCGGCAGCACCAAAGAGATTTTCATCTGACGACACTCTTCGACTAAGGTCACCACCTTGTCGGTATTTTGCATATCGGCAGTCAGTACCGCAGCCATAAACTCTGAAGGAAAATGAGTCTTTAGCCACAATGTTTGATAGGAAACGACCGCATAGGCCGCTGAGTGAGACTTGTTAAAACCATAGCCCGCAAACTTTTCTACCAAGTCGAATATTTTCATGGCGAGGTCTGGGTCAACACCAATTGACGCAGCACCTTCACGGAAGGTATCGCGCTGCTTAGCCATTTCTTCCGGTTTTTTCTTACCCATTGCACGACGCAGCATATCCGCGCCACCTAGCGTATATCCTGCCAAGGTCTGTGCAATCTGCATAACCTGTTCCTGATAGACAATAACACCGTAAGTCGGTTCTAGAATGCCTTTCAGACTCTCATGCTGAAAGTCAGGATGAGGATAGGCTACTTCTGCCCGCCCATGCTTACGGTTGATAAAGTCATCAACCATGCCTGACTCCAAAGGCCCCGGTCTAAATAGTGCAACCAGTGCGATCATATCTTCAAGGTTGTCTGGCTGAAGTCGACGAATCAAGTCTTTCATACCACGGGATTCCAGCTGGAATACCGCCGTTGTTTCTGCTGACTTCAGCAATTCAAAAGAGGGCCTATCATCCAGTGGGATATGGTCAATATTAATAGGCTCTTTACCTTTCGCTGCCAAGCGAGGGTTAATCATCTTCAAAGCCCAGTCAACGATAGTTAGAGTACGAAGCCCCAAGAAGTCGAACTTAACCAGGCCTGCATCTTCAACATCATTTTTATCGAACTGGGTAACCAGGCCACCGCCTTCTTCATCACAATAAAGTGCAGCAAAGTCTGTCAGTTTAGTCGGTGCGATAACAACACCACCGGCGTGCTTACCGACGTTACGCGTAATCCCTTCTAGACAGACAGCCATTTCCCAGATCTCCTGGGCTTCTTCGTCTTCATCAAGAAAAGTTTTTAAGGTCGGTTCCTGCTCAATCGCCTTTGACAAAGTCATGCCGATTTCGAAAGGAATCATCTTCGAAAGCCGGTCAGCCAAACCGTAAGATTTACCCTGCACACGCGCAACATCTCGCACCACAGCCTTTGCTGCCATCGTACCAAAGGTAATAATCTGCGATACCGCATCCCTGCCGTAATGATCAGCAACATAAGAGATAACCCGGTCTCGCCCATCCATACAGAAGTCAACGTCAAAGTCAGGCATCGAGACACGTTCCGGGTTCAAGAAACGTTCGAATAGTAGATCGTATTGCAAGGGATCCAGGTCGGTAATTTTCAATACATATGCAACAAGTGAACCAGCACCTGAACCACGACCCGGGCCAACAGGGATATCATGATCCTTCGCCCATTTAATAAAGTCCATTACGATCAGAAAATAGCCGGGAAACCCCATCTGAAGAATGATATCGAGTTCAAATTTCAAGCGATCCAGATAAGGTTTTCGCCGTTCCTCAAGCTCGTCTTCAGGACAATTAGCCAAAATTACTTTTAAGCGCTCATCCAGGTCGTCATGACAAAGCTTGCGAAAAAACTCATCCATTGTCATGCCTTCAGGCACGGGATATTGAGGCAGAAAGTACTCGCCCAAACGAATTTCCACATTGCAG
>NZ_LWGE01001106.1:0-3202 GCF_001635315.1 Oleiphilus sp. HI0123 | reverse complement strand
AAATAATATTTCCTGAATTGTTTGTAGCATTAAGTTAATTTTATGTTTCGAGCATTTAACTGAGGAGCGCGGCAATGCTTGCAAATATAGTCATAATAAACAGGAACCACTTTAGCGTATTCTGACTGACATTAATTGTGATCTTCACAGCCAGGTAAGCACCTGCAACAGAACCGACCGCGAGCAAGAGGCCTGGCGCCCACCATACTTGGTCCCGCCATACAAAAAGACCGAGAGCAACTAGAGTAAAACCGAGTGTGCACACCACCTTTAGCGCGTTGGTTCGAGCCAGATCGTAACGGAGGCCTCCAGCAATCGCAGCAATTAAAATAAAACCAACGCCCGCTTGGACGAACCCACCGTAAAACCCGGCTATAAAAAGCATTGGTATAGATTGCTTTTGCTCCATTACTGAAAAAGCCTTGGTGCCTTCAGTTACCGCAATAGCGGAGGGCTTAAATAAGATTATGCCGGCCATGATAATCATCGCGCCGAGCAAGGTTGGTTTCAGGTAGTCAGCAGGCATATAAGAGGCGAATGCAGCACCAACAAGCCCGCCAAGCATGGTGACAAGCAGAATAGATTTGATATCGGGAATATCAAGCTTTCCGTGCTTGGCAAAACCTCTGTATGCAGTAAACGATTGAAGTACGACACTGACTCGATTAGTCGCATTTGCAATGTCGGGAGGAATCCCCATTACCATTAATGCTGGAATTGTAAGATTGGAGCCTCCACCAGCCATGGTGTTTATAATGCCTGCGAGAAACCCTGTTATGATTAATACCAATATATAGAGTAAGTCGAGTTCATACATGGCGTTTTCCCTAAAGGCTTGGTGTGACAAAAAATAAAGCTGGGCATGGTACTGTAAATTTTTGCATAATGCACCGCTGTATATGAACTTAAGAAGACCGAAAAACACTTAGCCAAGATGAACCAAAGCAACTATCAAGCTGATGTGCAATCATCGGTAGAACACTGCCTGCGGCAGGCAGAACATCACCTTAAGAAAAGCTTCGTTTATCACAACCTTTGCTTTCTTCTAAAGGGGCAAGCTGCCGGCCAGTTTGTCGTCACACAAAACGCTTTTAAGACTTATCGATACAAGCTTCGATTTAATCAGGCGCTCTTAAATCAAAACCAACAAGCCTTTATCGAAGAGGTTGTACCTCACGAATGTGCACACCTCATCGTCTATCAGTATTTTGGTCGCTATCATGAAGGCAAGAAGGTAATGCCGCATGGACGACAGTGGAAGCAGGTTATGTCAGAAGTATTTAATGTTGAGCCAAAGGTAAGGCATAACTTCTCAAGCGCGAAAAGGGCACGACGAACCTTTGCATATATTTGTGCATGTCACGATCGAATTCATGATTTGAGCGCAATTCGACACAATAGAATCGTAAGAAGTGATGCAAGATATGTATGCAAAAGCTGTAAGGAAAGCTTGAGAATTAAATAGGCCAAAGTGAATGAGGCCAGGCAGTTCTTATTTAAGAGGAGCTTGTCGTTAGCGAGCGATCTGACGCCAGTTAACGACAAGGCGACTAAAGAATTTACTTCTCTAGATATTGAAGCTTGTTAGGAACACCGTCCCACTCTTTAGCATCTGGAAGCGGGTCTTTTTGCTCGGTAATGCAGGGCCAAGTCTGACATAGCTCGGCGTTTAGCTCGATATACTGCGTCTGGTCGGCAGGCAATTCGTCCTCAGAAAAGATTGCATCAGCTGGGCATTCTGGCTCACAAAGTGCGCAATCGATACATTCGTCAGGATCGATTACCAGAAAGTTAGGGCCTTCATAGAAGCAGTCTACAGGACAAACTTCCACACAATCTGTGTACTTACACTTAACACAGTTATCGGTTACAACAAATGTCATATTGCTATTCCAGTGTTTGGTCTCATTAAAATTATGCGGTGTATTCTAATGTCAGATGTGACAGGGTTCAAGCTTAAACGCCTGTCATAGCGCAAATGTTACGATTATTGACTTAAAACACAAGTAAGTTAGCGCAAGAGACAAGGCATCATATAACTTAGTTGATCAATCTTCGTAGCTCATAAAGCTTATCCAATGCTTGCCTAGGGCTAAGCTCATCAGGGTCCAGGTTAGCAAATGCTTTCTCAATCAATGAAGGCTCTTGTGCAAACATATCACTTTGAAATGCATTTTGTTCTGAAATAGAGTCAGTAGCTTGTGTTGCAATATTGCTTGCAGTTATGGGCTCAGACGGCTCGCTTGTTTCCGTAGACTCCAAAGAACTTAGCTTTTCCTTCGCCTTCCCAATAACACTATCCGGAACACCTGCGAGCTGCGCGACCTGCAAACCGTAGCTTTGGCTTGCGGCGCCTTCAAGAACATTATGTAGAAAGATAATTCTATCTTCGTGCTCAGTAGCGCTCAGGTGAACGTTGACAACACTCTCGTGCTCTTCAGCAAGCTGCGTCATTTCGAAATAGTGAGTTGCGAACAAACTATAAGCTTGGATATTTTTAGCCAAATGCTCTGCACTAGACCATGCAAGCGACAAACCGTCGAAAGTGCTGGTACCTCTTCCTACTTCATCCATCAAGACCAGACTGTTTTCTGTAGCGTTATTCAAGATGTTCGCAGTCTCGGTCATCTCAACCATAAAAGTGGAGCGACCGCCTGCCGTATCGTCAGAACTTCCCATTCGTGTGAATATTTGGTCGATTTCACCTATTGAGGCTTTACCTGCTGGAACAAAACTTCCTGTACCTGCTAGCAATATAATCAGAGCAGCCTGGCGCATATAGGTAGACTTCCCCCCCATATTGGGCCCGGTAATCATAAGCATTTTTCGCTTTGGATCTAATATCAGATCGTTTGGCACAAAAGGCGCTGTACTGAGCTGTTCAACAATAAGGTGTCGGCCTTCTTCAATTAACAGGGTGTTACCCTGATTAAATTCCGGCCTATTGAGATTTAAAGTGTGAGCTCTTTCAGCAAAATTGCTAAGCACGTCGAGCTCAGAAAGCCCTTTTGCACACCTCTGAAGCGCGTCAATCGCCTCATTTAATTCATCAAGTAGGCTTTCGTAAAGGGCTTTCTCGCGCGATAAAGCGCGACTTTTACTGCTCAGCGCTTTATCCTCAAAAGCTTTCAGCTCTGGCGTTATAAAGCGCTCTGCATTTTTTAGCGTTTGACGCCTTATATATGCATCGGGCGCTTTATCT
>NZ_LWGE01001105.1:0-6675 GCF_001635315.1 Oleiphilus sp. HI0123 | reverse complement strand
TCCAAGATCTCTTGAGCCAGGGATTCATTCGCGCCCGAATTGACGGCATTATTACTGACCTCGATGACACGCCTAAGCTTGGGAAGAATAAAAAGCACACCATTGAGGTGGTCGTTGACCGCTTTAAGGTTCGCAACGATATCCAACAACGTATTGCAGAATCCTTTGAGACATGCCTTGCTCTTACAGATGGCATTGCAGTTGTTGCCCCAATGGGGGAAGACGACAGCCAGGATGAAATCATTTTCTCTTCACGATTTGCCTGCCCACATTGTGGTTATGCGATTAGTGAGCTTGAGCCTCGTATGTTCTCTTTTAACAATCCTGCCGGTGCCTGTAGCTCCTGTGATGGCTTAGGCGTTAATCAGTTTTTTGATCCTGAAAGAATCGTACACAACCCTAGCCTGACACTTGCAGAAGGCGCAATTAGAGGTTGGGATCGACGCACAATCTACTACTTTCAACTCTTAAGTAATGTTGCCGAACACTATAATGTCGACATCTCGCAGACCTATGAAGAGCTGCCTGATAGCTTTAAACAAATCCTATTGTACGGAAGCCAAGAAGAAGAAATATCCTTCACCTATGTCAATAGTCGTGGCGACAGCGTACAGCGCTCACACGTTTTTGAGGGCGTCATCCCTAACATCGAAAGACGCTATCGAGAAACCGAATCAAATATGGTTCGGGAAGATCTTGCCAAGTACCTAAACAACCAACCTTGCCCAAGCTGCCATGGCACCCGCTTAAAGCAAGCATCGCGGCATGTTTACATAGACAAAGACTCACTACCCGACTTAGCCAAGCTCCCCATTGGTACTGCTTTGGATTATTTCGAAAACCTAGAACTTAGCGGTCAACGAGGAGAAATAGCTGACAAGATTCTAAAAGAGATCCGCTTACGATTGGAGTTTCTAGTGAACGTAGGCCTAGATTATCTAAATCTGGAACGTAGTGCCGACACATTATCCGGCGGCGAAGCCCAAAGAATACGGCTAGCAAGCCAGATTGGCGCCGGGCTTGTGGGCGTCATGTATATTCTGGATGAACCATCGATCGGACTTCACCAACGGGACAATGATCGCCTCTTAAAAACACTCACTCATCTCAAAGAGCTAGGTAATACTGTAATCGTTGTTGAACACGACGAAGATGCTATCAGACTTGCCGATCACGTCATTGATATCGGCCCGGGGGCTGGAATACATGGTGGCGAGATCGTCGCCGAAGGTACACCTGATGAAGTTATGTCGAACCCTGCATCCCTAACCGGCCAATATCTGTGTGGCAGCAAACGAATTGAAATCCCGGATGAACGCCATAAACCAAATAAGAACAAACAACTCATTCTGCAAGGCGCCAAGGGAAATAACCTTGAAAACGTTACACTTGAAATTCCAGTTGGCTTATTTACCTGCATTACTGGTGTTTCAGGCTCTGGTAAGTCAACCCTGATCAACTCAACGCTTTACCCCTTAGCGGCGACTGAACTAAATAATGCCACGACCTTAAATGCAGCAGAGCACGAAGCCATTCACGGCATGCACTTTTTCGATAAAGTTATCGATATTAATCAGAGCCCGATCGGACGCACCCCAAGATCAAACCCCGCGACCTATACAGGACTGTTTACACCTATCAGAGAGTTATTTGCTGGCACTCACGAGGCAAGGTCTCGTGGATATAAACCAGGCCGCTTTAGCTTCAATGTTAAGGGTGGCCGCTGTGAGGCCTGTCAGGGTGATGGCGTCACAAAAGTAGAAATGCACTTTCTACCTGATGTCTATGTCCCTTGTGATGTTTGTAAGAGCAAGCGATACAACAGGGAAACACTAGATATCACCTATAAAGGGAAGAATATCCACGAAGTTCTGGACCTTACTATCGAAGATGCGCGTGAATTCTTTGACGCGGTTCCCTTTATTGCCCGAAAGCTTCAGACCTTAATGGATGTTGGCCTGTCGTATATCAGACTTGGTCAAAGTGCGATTACACTATCTGGCGGCGAAGCCCAGCGTGTCAAACTAGCTAAAGAGCTTTCCAAGCGAGATACAGGTAAAACCCTCTACATCCTTGACGAACCAACTACTGGCTTGCACTTCTATGATATCCAGCAATTACTGACTGTTCTTAACAGGCTTAGAGATCACGGCAATACGATTGTCGTAATCGAGCACAATCTAGATGTCATAAAAACTGCTGACTGGATAGTAGACCTAGGACCAGAAGGCGGTTCGAAAGGCGGTCAAATCGTTGCAACAGGAAGTCCTGAGCATGTCTCAGAGGTCGATGGTTCATTTACTGGACAATTCTTAAAGCCAATACTGGCCAGGAAATAAACAAAACAAGGCCTACGGGCCTTTCAGACTGCTGACAAACCTCGGCGTACTTTTTAGGACGCGCTTCTACGTGAATGAAATAGTTTTTTTCACTGTAAACTACTAAAAGATTTAAAAAATCGACCTATTTTGAGGTTGTTTTTTAAACGATTTATGCAAAACAAAACCTCGATATAAAATACCGGGGTTTATCAATACTCTGCAAGGCCTACGGGCCTTTAGCCTTATTTATTCCAGATACAAAAAAACCAGCACTAGGCTGGTTTTTTTACGACGGTGAGTAATAGACCTACTCGTCGTCATCCTCGAAGGCTTCAACCACTGGGCGGTCAACTAGCTCAACGAACGCCATTGGCGCTGCATCACCAGAACGGAAACCACATTTTAGAATGCGGATATAACCACCTGGGCGATCTTGGTAACGAGGACCAAGCTCATTAAACAATTTCGCTACAACAGCATTGTCACGAGTACGAGCAAAAGCCAAACGGCGATTTGCAACTGTATCGTTCTTCGCTAACGTAATCAAAGGCTCAGCTACACGACGTAGCTCTTTAGCTTTTGGCAAAGTTGTTTTGATTAACTCATGCTCAACAAGAGAAGCTGCCATATTTTTGAACATGGCTTTTCTGTGCGAGCTATTTCTATTAAGTTTACGACCACTTTTACGATGACGCATTTTATAATTCCTTACCTATTCAAACCGAGGATGACTTAGCCACCCAGTACTCGGTCATCACCTTTCAAACTAGCTGGAGGCCAGTTTTCAAGACGCATACCTAATGAAAGACCACGAGATGCTAGCACATCCTTAATTTCTGTAAGAGACTTCTTACCCAAATTAGGCGTTTTTAGCAGTTCAACCTCAGTACGTTGAATTAGGTCACCAATGTAGTAAATATTCTCTGCTTTCAAACAATTCGCAGAACGAACGGTTAGCTCTAGATCATCTACTGGACGAAGCAGGATTGGATCGACTTCTTCCTCTTCCTCTTCTTGAACTACTTCTTTTTCGTTATCGAAATCAACGAATACAGCAAGTTGTTGCTGAAGAATTGTAGCTGCACGGCGGATTGAATCCTCAGGATCAATAGTACCGTTAGTTTCAAGATCAATTACAAGCTTATCGAGGTCAGTACGTTGCTCAACTCGCGCATTCTCAACAGAGTATGCAACTCGCGAAACCGGACTATATGACGCATCCAACTGCAAACGACCGATTGCGCGTGTTTCATCATCATTATTACCACGCTGGTCAGCTGGCTCATAGCCACGACCGCGACCAACACGTAGCGTCATAGTGATATCACCATTGTCGCTAAGGTTGCAAATAACATGATCCGGATTCATGATTTCAACGTCATGATCCAACTGAATGTCACTAGCCAAGACTGGGCCTGGCCCCTTCTTAGTAAGCGTCAAACTAGCTTCATCGCGTGAGTGCATGTTTATAGCCAAACCTTTAAGGTTCAAAAGGATCTCAATAACATCCTCTTGAACACCTTCGATTGCGCTGTACTCATGCAATACACCTTCGATTTCTGCTTCTACAACTGCACAACCCGGCATTGATGACAAAAGAATTCTTCTTAATGCGCTACCAAGCGTATGGCCGAAACCTCGCTCTAATGGCTCTAGAATAACTTTTGCATGTGTTGCGCTTAAACCTTGAACTTCAATGTTTCGTGGATTCAAGAATTCATTAACTGAACGCTGCATATATGCCCCTATACCTTATGTTGTATCCGATGAGATTACTTAGAGTAAAGCTCAACAATTAGATTCTCGTTGATGTCCGAAGGTAGCTCTGAACGCTCAGGAACAGCTTTAAAAGTTCCTGTGAGTTTATTGGTATCTACGTCGATCCACTCAACTGCCCCGCGATTAGCTGCTAACTCAACAGCGTTTTTAACACGCAATTGGTTCTTAGCTTTTTCGCGAACAGCAACAACATCACCAGCTTTAACTTGGTAAGATGCGATATTCACTACCTGATCGTTAACAACGATTGCCTTGTGGGATACAAGCTGACGTGATTCTGCGCGAGTAGAACCGTAGCCCATACGATATACAACATTATCAAGGCGTTGTTCCAGCAACTGAAGCAAGTTTTCACCTGTAGCGCCTTTACGGCGTGCAGCTTCTTTATAGTAGCCACGAAACTGTTTTTCAAGAACACCGTATAGACGGCGAACTTTCTGCTTCTCTCGTAACTGGGTACCGTATTCAGACAAACGTCCGCGACGAGCACCGTGCATACCTGGAGCAGTTTCTAAGTTACACTTTGAATCTAGCGCTTTAGCGCCACTTTTCAAAAATAAGTCAGTACCTTCACGGCGTGACAGTTTACATTTTGGTCCAATATAACGAGCCATTTGCTAATCCTCTAAACGCGACGTTTCTTAGGTGGGCGACAACCATTGTGTGGAATAGGTGTCACATCCGTGATATTTGTGATTTTATAACCACAAGCGTTTAAAGCGCGAACAGCGGACTCGCGTCCTGGTCCAGGACCCTTAACTTGAACTTCTAAGTTCTTAAGGCCGTATTCAGCAGCCGCATTACCGGCTCTTTCAGCTGCTACCTGCGCAGCAAAAGGTGTACTTTTTCGCGAACCACGGAAACCTGATCCACCAGCAGTTGCCCAAGATAGAGCGTTGCCTTGGCGGTCAGTAATGGTAACGATAGTATTGTTGAATGATGCATGGATATGAGCCATACCATCAACAACAGTCTTTTTCACCTTTTTACGGGTACGTGTACCTGGCTTTGCCATTACGAATTCCTATTATTTACGAATTGGTTTACGAGGGCCCTTACGGGTACGTGCGTTCGTTTTGCTTCGCTGACCGCGCACAGGCAAGCTGTGACGATGACGAAGACCACGATAACAACCCAGGTCCTTCAACCGTTTAATATTCATTTGAAGTTCACGACGCAAATCGCCTTCTACGGTCAAGTTATTGACCTCAGAACGCAATATTTCTAACTGCTCTTCAGATAGCGTGCTAACTTTAGCAGTACGGGCTATACCCGTTGCATCGCATATTTTTTGTGCAGTAGTTCTGCCTACACCAAAGATGTAAGTCAGAGAAATTACTGCGTGTTTATTGTCGGGTATATTGACACCGGCTATACGTGCCATCCATCTTACTCCGCTTAATTGGTAGCTAAATTGAGCAAATGCTCTACGCTACTGTTTAGTTACCGTCTGATAAAAAGGGCGCAAATCATACAGCCTGATTAAATATAAATCAAGCTATATGCAGCACACTTTTCATACAACACCAATTAACCTTGGCGTTGCTTATGACGAGGCTCTTGACAAATAACTCTTACAGAGCCATTTCTTCTAATAATTTTACAGTTACGGCAGATTTTCTTTACCGAAGCACGAACTTTCATATGCTACTCCAAAAACTAAATTTTCAACTCTTCGCGATTAACGCTGCATCCCACCATTACCGTAACCTTTAAGGTTCGATTTTTTCATCAGTGACTCATATTGATGGGACATTAAATGAGACTGAACTTGCGCCATGAAATCCATGACTACGACCACAACGATCAACAGGGATGTACCACCGAAATAGAATGGAACATTTGCCCAAACAACCAAAAACTGCGGCAACAAAGAAACTGCGGCAATATAGGCTGCACCGAAGATTGTCAAACGTGTCAGTACGCTATCGATATAGTTTGCGGTCTGCGCCCCTGGACGAATACCCGGAACGAAAGCACCAGACTTCTTAAGGTTATCTGCAACTTCTTTTGGGTTATACATTAACGCTGTATAAAAGAAGCAGAAGAAGACGACTGCAATGGCAAACAAAATAACATACAGAGGCTGACTCGGCCCAAGCGCTTGAGAAACATTAGCTAACCACTCCATGCCCTCGCTCTGTCCGAACCACTGCCCCATTGAAGCAGGAAACAACAATATACTCGAAGCAAATATAGGCGGGATTACGCCAGCCATATTAACTTTAAGCGGCAAATGGCTTGACTGCTGAGAGTAACCACCACGTGCCTGTTGTCTTTTTGCATAATTAACAGTGATGCGTCTTTGACCTCGTTCGATAAACACGACGAAGGCAACGATAGCAACTGCGAATACACCAATACCTAACAATGCAAGGATATTTAATTCTCCCTGCCTTGCAGCTTCAAACGACTGACCGAACGCACCTGGTAAACCCGCGACAATCCCTGCAAATATCAACAAGGAAATACCGTTACCAATACCACGCTCTGTAATCTGCTCTCCCAACCACATAAGGAAGACAGCACCACAAACAAATGTAGAGATCGCAAGGAAGTAGAAACTAAAGCTATC
>NZ_LWGE01001104.1:0-4253 GCF_001635315.1 Oleiphilus sp. HI0123 | reverse complement strand
ACTGATAGAGGATTTGCGCTTGTAATGGCTCATGAAACCCCGACACTAAGACAGTTGGAATACTTTGTCTGCCTTGCAGAGTCTGCAATATTTCGTGGTGCGGCAGATATCATCAATATTAGTCAGCCAAGCGTTAGAGATATTGATCAGCTAAATTTATCAAGAATGCACGTTTTAGCATGGCGCCAGAATTGTCCTAATCGGGGCTTTTATCGCCAACTGGCAAAAGAAATACGCACACTGGCTAAAACCAACCTTTGTGATGCCAAGCTTAGCTTCGTATTAGATACTGATAATGGCTAGGCAAAAAAGCTCGTTGACTCAAATCTATAATCAACCAATATGAATTAAGTATGACCTTGAGTTACTATTTGGGTAGTTATTACAATGAACAAAGTATCCATACGAATACAGGTTTTATAACTCTTGGACAGTATGAACAATAAGCAGGTTAAGTATGCAACTACTTATATGCAGGGAAGCCTTCGTTCCAAATAAAACCACCCTGTTTCTTCGCCATTATTAGTAGGGTTGTAACCTACTGGGTATATCATGTATTTCGCATTAGCAGCATTAACTTTTGGCTTAGTGGCAGGGCTGAAACCGGGGCCTTTAGGTGTGTTTGTGATTCATCAAACCATGTCAAAAGGTAATTACAATGGGTTTATGGCTAGCCTTGCACCTATTGTAACCGATGGGCCAATTATACTTCTGGCATTGCTGTTAACGTTGCAGCTTAATGATATAGGCTTGTTTATCTCTGCGATTTCTGTCTTTGGCTCTATGTACCTAGCTCTTATTGCATACAAAATACTTAAAACTCCAAACAACATCGACCCTAGTGTCGGGGGTAGCAAAAGCTCAAGCTTAGCTACGGCAGTAAAAATTAACTTCCTAAATCCAGCACCGTATATATTTTGGCTAACTATTGGCAGTAGCTATATTTTCATGGGCTCTAATATAGAGGCTGTTGTATTTATTGTTTGTACATTATTTAGTCTGTGTATTACGAAATTTTCTGTGGCTCTCTTTATTAAAGCCTTAGGAGAGCGGTTCAACCCGAGAGTTTACGCTGTCGTGCTTAAGTCGCTTTCTGTACCGTTGCTAATATTTAGTGGCCAGTTACTGTTTTCTGGTATCTCAATATGGCTGTAAATGGCATTGGCTATATCAATGACAGGCACGGCTACAAGTTTGTCGCCGCGCCTTTAAACTAGTGTTTGCTTTGTGCGATTTGCGTAATAAAGAATTTGATGGCTCACCAAATCATCGTCAAGTTTACTTAGCTTGGCTTAATACCTAAAACGGTTAAAGAAACAAATTGTAGAATTCAGGTGTAAAGCTAAGTCTTTAATGTTTATAATGTAAAGATTAACAAAGATTAAACATGCTCGGTAGTAGTACCGGTTGGCATAAAAGGAATATGAGAATATGAGAATTATTATCATTGGCGGTGGGCCGGCCGGGCTCTATTTTGCGAGTGCCATGAAAAAATTCAATCCTGGCTTTGACATCACCGTTTATGAGGCTAAAAATGAATCAATCAACTCATTTGGTTTAGGCTACACGCTACAGGGGCTGACCAAAGATTTGTTAGCGCATTTGGATGAGGATTATTTCACATCACTCTTTGCGAATAACACTCCGCCGAGACTCTCACAAGCCACCGTAAAAACCAATAACGACTGCCAAACCTTTAAGTTTTCTGATGGACACTGCGTTTCCCGTTTTGAATTGATGCGCTATTTCAGAAATAAAGCTACGTCACTCGGAATAACTATCGAAGAGAAAAAAGTGCTTCCATCTGAGCTAAGTCAGCTACAAGATTCCTGCGACTTATTGGTTGGAGCAGATGGCGTAAACAGCATTGTACGAAAAGAATATGCGGCTAAATTTGTCACACAGCAGCATGAAGCAAAAATAAAGTTTACTTGGTTTTATAACGACTCACCAAAACCTCAAACAAATGTCAGGTTTTACGTCATTAAAACATCTACCGGCTTCATTCAGTTGTCCTCCTACCCCCTAACGGACACCAGGCAGGCTGTTATCATTGAAATGACCGAAAAGTGCTTTCAATCGAGTCGCTTTCTCCAGCAAAGCCCAGCCGAAGCTATCCCCCATCTTAATAAGATATTCACCAGCGAAGAAGACAAAATTGACTTGGTTTCTACCAATTTGCCCTGGTTTTCTTTCAAGATGAATACCGTTAAACACCTTTTCCATGAAAATATGGTTCTAATTGGCGATGCGGCTTTTTCTTTCCACTATAGCGCGGGCGTTGGTTTGCAAACAGCATTTAACATGGCTAACGCATTAACAACATGCTTTCAGAGGTGTAATGACATCGACACCATTCTCAATCATTACTCAGAAATGACACCAATCGCATTGCGCGCCCCAATTGATAAATCTTTGAATGATATTAATTGGTTAGAAAATATAGACGAACATTTGCTAAACACCCCAGAACATCGGCTGATCGAACATTATTTAGAAAAAANCAAGTACACTAAATAATTGAAAATCCATTCAAACCAAAAGAGATTAAACCTTTGGAAAAAACCAGATTTAGCTACTGGTATCTGGCTTGTTATTTTGAAGGGGCCAAAGTGACTGACGCTAAGTTAAGGCTTAGTCCAAATTTTTAGTTATACCCACCTAGGTTAAATAATTTGGACATCCTACTAAAGCACTAAAACCTGGTGGGCCGCTGTGGTTAATATTGAGTGGGGAGGGTATGCGAATCTTTCCAAAAGGTGGGAAGAGTTTGTTTGATAAATTGTAGTCATGGATAAGGTGGACATTACTTTAGTAGTTAAAGCTGATGTTCCCTAGCATCGAGAATTCGCTTTCGTTCAGCTAGATTTAGTACCTTTTGACTTAAAAAGCGACCGCCTGTCGTATATCCTGAGAACTTACAAGAACGAATCAAAAACTGTATATAAAACAAGTGGCTAAGAAACTGGTGTAAAATCACGATATACGACATAGTGTCGCATTTCTTAATAGTTTTTGAATCTCGGACTTCTGCGGAATCCAGTCATGGTGTATGATTCGAGTAATATCAGAACGATTTTAAAAAAAGGATATACGACAGGTGGATATACGACCTTATGTCGTAGATTCAAATGTTAGGCATACATGTATTCAAATCAATATCGGAAAGGAGAGTGGCGTAAGCCCTAAGTTATATGGCAGTAAATTTATCATTTTTATCTGAGATTGATGATCCAGAATCAGTTGTCACGGCGATCCCATCAAGCCCTACTTTTCCAGAATTTGTTGAAGGTCGATTTAATAGATATGGCGTGTTTGTAGACTTATTCCAATCCTTAATTATGGAATCGTCCTCATCTGCTGAATTGCTGGATGCGATCCGCAATCCAAAAGTTTATAAGGCTGATGTAAGAATGCCTCTTCTTAAGCTTTTTAGAAGGTGCGTTAGTACTGTCATAGATACCGAAAAATCCAAAAAACTAATGAATCCAACCTCAATGTTCGTTGATAATTACGGGCATACTTTTAAAGATATCAACCTTCTTAAAAGGCAGTTTTCTAATATGCCCGAGAAGGATAAATACGCTCTGACTTCACTAATTGGTGAGTATGATGACCGAGGCAAGCAAGGTTACATCTTAACAGACTTATTCTTTACTTGGTTTGAAGATAGGTTTTCAGAAAATCTTACTATTGAAGGGCCAAGAGGAGCAGGAAAAGATATTCAATTGCAAAGTATATTTGAAGACTTTGATAGTGATTACCCCTGTGATTTTGTCATCAGAGACTTTGATAGTAGCGAGGTTCTAGCGGTCGGATTTGCACGTTATGATAGCACTAGAGGAGGCTCACAGTCTGATGACCGAACAGGTGGAAATAATGATAAAGTAATGAAAGCCGATGAATTTACAAAATCATCTAACACTAATTTTAAATTGTTATTTTTATCAGATGGCCCCGGTTTGACGCATCGAGATACTTGGGAAGAAGCCTGTATTCTTGATGGCAAGCTAAGTGATAGAGTGCGAGTGTCTACTTTAAAGTTAGCAGATGATAGAATAACTGAGCAATGGCTAAGAAATTAAATGTGCAGCTTACGCTGCACATTTAATTATATTTTTGCTAGTAATTTAACTTCTTTATGGTGTTTTTCTAAGACATCGGAATCAACATAGAAATTAAACTCTGTCCTGAAGTTTTCTGGTAGCGGGGCTTGATCAGAACTAAACATATCATTTGTTCGATCAGCCTCC
>NZ_LWGE01001103.1:0-3273 GCF_001635315.1 Oleiphilus sp. HI0123 | reverse complement strand
TTCGACTCTGGACCAGCAAACGAGAACAAGTTGAACTTGCTCTGCAAAGGAACGCCTTTCCAACTGTTGGTATGGGAGGCCTTACTGAAGATTCCTGAAGGCGAGTTGCGCTCTTATCAACAGGTTGCTGAGCAAATCAATCAACCAAATACTACCAGAGCCGTCGCTTCAGCCATTGCGAAGAACAATATTGCCTATTTGATTCCCTGTCACCGGGTCATTAGAAGTACGGGGGAGATTAATCAATATCGCTGGGGAGCAGAACGCAAAAAAGCGATGATCAGCCTGGAATGCTGCTCGACGATACCTTCAACGCTGGGGCAATAAACAACGCTCTTTAAAGTGCTCAAGTAAAGCTTCTGACCATAAGCGGTAAGCCTGCGCACTGGGATGGAAGCCATCACTGGCAAAGAACTCTTTTTGCATAGGAAACTGAACACTAACAAAAGCTAAAGCCTCATCTAGTGCTGCCTGTTCGTTCAAAGCACTATTCATTGCACGAGAACGACGCCCCAAAAACCAGCGAAGTGGCTGAGGTAGAGCCGGAAATTCATGCATGGGAGGTACACTGCTCAAGAAGATATGACGCGCTTGAAACTTGTCTTGAAGCAGCAGTTTTAACTCTCTTTGCTGCTCTAGCCAGTGTTTCAGTCGTGTCCCGCCGGTTATATCATTGACACCTAAGGAAGTAATGACAACATCGGTTTTAAAAGCCTCAAGCGCATGTAGGCGCTCTAGCATCTCAGATGTCTTCAAGCCTGTTTCGGCTAAAAGGCGCCACTCGATAGCGCGGTACTGCGACAGTTTCGACACCAGCTGCCCTAAAAGCGCATCGTTCTGACTATCAACGCCAACACCTGCAGCAGCTGAGTCACCTAGAATTAAGATGCGCAAAGGCTCCCCGTTACCTAAAATACCTTCACGGCTACCTTCAGGCTCAGGAAGTTTAGGCGTCACTTTTTTAGTATAGATTCCCTGCGGAACGAGAATAGGTGACAAAGCCAGGGTGAGAAGAGCATCATCGATCATAATGGCAAGAATTGCTAAGACTTAGGCAATATCCAACAGCTTTTCTATGGCTGGTTTGAAGCGCTGAGGACTCAAGGGCTTTAGAATCCAACCAGTTATACCGGTATCTTTACCTACTTTTTTCAGCCTAGGGTCTGACTCAGTTGTTAGCATCAAAATAGGCGTTTCTTTGTAAGACTCCATATTCCTCAATGCAATGGCTAAATCAATTCCCTTCATATTAGGCATATTGTGGTCTGTGATCACTAGGTCAAAGTTCTGCTTTTTCGCCAAGTCGAGCGCTTCCAAGCCATCCTCAGCTTCGACTATTTTCAAACGTTCATCCTTTAAAACAAAGGTAACCATTTCACGAACGGTAGAAGAGTCTTCAACAATTAAAATAGATCTCATTTTTCAGGCTCAGTATTAAAAGTAAATATTCGGTGAGGTGCACAACTCACTTAAGTTTAGCAGCTCTTTCAAGGGTAAAACATAAATCTTCAATGATTGGTTTACTGAGCCCCAAACGCTTAATGTATTTATAGTTGGTTTAAGTGCTGCAAAGGAGCAATGAGCTGTAGCAGAAGAAATCAATCACAACGCAGTAAAAGGGTTCACAACATGGCCGAGAAAGCGTCTAAGGGCGCAAAACAAACTTCTAAGACTGCCGCAAGACTGTTAGCGCTTTCGTCATTCCTTCAAAGTTCAGTACCAGGCTTTAAGGTTTATTACTGTACTGCAAGGCCAAAGTTTAAGCCTTTGGCCTTGTATTCCTTAAGCTGAACGCCAAAGGCCCCGTCTGTATATATTTCTTTAACTCGAAGCGGCTTACCATGCTGATCTTTTTGCTCATTACTTAGATCAACAATCCGTTCAGCACAGCTTTTCTTCTCAGTATTCCTGACAATAATCAGTTTGGGGCGAAGCTTATTGTTTCTTTGGCACGATAGGATAATACCAACTTCGCCATTGGTCAGCTCAACAATATGCCCCGGTGGATAAATTCCTACTAAGCGAATAAAAGCTCGAACAATTTCCTCATCAAACTGCTGGCCACGACAATCGTAAAGAATACGCAAACCTTCCAATGTCGAACGTGCATCACTATAAACCCGGTCACTGGTAATGGCATCGAAAGCATCCACCACGCTAACAATTTTAGCGAAGAAAGGAATCTTTTCAGCAGTCACCCCCCTTGGGTAACCCTTACCATTGAGATGTTCATGATGACAATACGCAACATCAACCGCGACCGGAGGCACGTCTGATTTAGACATCAGCAGCTTGCGACCATGTGTCGCATGTTCCTTGACGAGTTCATATTCCTCGGAATTTAAGGATCCTTCTTTATTCAGCACCTCGATGGGTATATTAATCTTTCCCACATCATGCAGCATCGCCGCAACGCCTAGGTCTTCAAGCTCCTTTTCCAGCAGCTCCAGCTCACGCCCAAGTGCAACAGCCATGATAGATACACGTAAACTGTGTTCTGCCGTGTAATCATCTTTGTCTTTAATCTGAGTTAGCCAGAGCATGGCATTAGGGTTTTTTAGTACGCTTTTCACGCAACTTTTAACAGCTGTTTTTACCTCAGTGGTATTTATCTCCTGAGATAGACGGAGGGCACTAAGGGCATGATCAACTGTCTTCTTCGCATAGTCATAGTCAGATACGGCGACAGCCAACTCTCGTTCAACAGGTACTTTATAAATCCGGCGACTTTTGACATCAGTACGATTCTTTCGTTTTTCCCTATAAGTAATTTCTGTCTGAGTCACATCTATATAAACATATTCACAATACTCATTCAGTTGATCGATCTCTTCTTCACTGCTAATCAGAAAACCTTGAAACAGAAACGGGGTATCAACCCAAGGTCTATCCAATTCTACAACATACATACCAACACGAAGCTCAGTCGTCGCTATCTTTTCGCGAACCAATTTCTTATTGATATTGTAATGGTTGTAATTGTGCTCACCGATCATCCAGGTGCCCTCTACAGTTTATTGACCTTGTTAGTTTAGCCTATAAAAACACTAGTGTTAATTTGCATGTAAAACTGACCCGGCTTTTGCACTTAATTTTGACCCGCCTGAGAGGCCAGATTATGGCCTGAACTTTTCTTTTATTTCCAGTTTTAAATTCGTTTATTAGTAGATTCTTTGTAGCGGTAACTTTCGTTACCTGTTTCAATGATGTGACAGTGATGCGTTAGTCGATCAAGTAATGCGGTTGTCATCTTTGCGTCACCGAAGACTTGGC
>NZ_LWGE01001102.1:0-4327 GCF_001635315.1 Oleiphilus sp. HI0123 | reverse complement strand
ACGATAACCACAGGTTTCGGGTTCGAGTTTTGGCCAGAGTACGCCAGGGGTGTCCGAGAGAACGATGCCGTTATCAAGGTTTATCTTTTGCTGGCGCTTTGTCACCGCAGGTTCGTTGCCAACTTTTGCAATAGCTCGGCCGGCGATGGAATTAATCAGGGTAGATTTACCGACATTGGGAATGCCCATAATCATGGCATTTATGGGCTTATCTGAATCTTGACGATGTGGTGCGAGTTTTCGACATAAGTTGGCGATAGCGCCTTTATTGCTAAGGGTATTAGCACTAATTGCCAAGGTTTTAACTTGTGCATCTTTTTCGAAGTGTTCTTGCCAAGCTTTGACTACGTCTGGATCAGCTAAATCAGACTTGTTGAGAATCTTAATGCAGGGTTTATCTTCCTTAAGCTGGCGAATCATTGGGTTGGAGCTGCTGAATGGAATCCGAGCGTCCAGTATTTCTATCACCACATCTATTTGAGACATGACTTTCTTAATTTCTTTGCGGGCCTTGTGCATATGACCCGGGAACCACTGAATTGCCATCTACTTATCCTGATTCTTAAGAGAGTCTGGACGAGTATCCAAACCTTGTTTTGAAAGGTCATCCATATGCTGGTTTTTCAGTTTGACGTAATTGCTTGCAGTGTACTTGAAAAAGGTTTTTTCCTTGTCACTAATGGGGCGGATCTTTTTTGCTGGGCTGCCACGATACATATGGCCGGACTCCAGAACCTTGCCTGGCGGGACAACGCTACCTGCAGCGAGAATGACCTCTTCTTCTATCACCGCGCCGTCCATAACAATCGCCCCCATGCCTACTAATACTCGATCTTTTACTGTGCAGCCGTGTAGCAGAGCTTTATGACCAACGGTAACGTCAGAGCCAATGGTGAGTGGAAAACCGTCTGGATTATAGGGGCCAGCATGTGTGATGTGTAACACAGAGCCATCCTGAATACTGCTGCGTTCACCAATTCGAATTTTGTGCATATCACCGCGAATCGCGACTAAAGGCCAGATAGAGCTATCGGCTCCGATTTCAACATCACCAATAACAATGGCTGTTGGGTCGACGAAAACTGATGAGTCTAGTTTGGGGGAAAAGTCGAGATAGTTTCTCACGCAGCTCATAGGCTGATCCTCTTGTGATACATCTGGCGGTGTTATTGACGTCGTTGCGACCTAAGTGTTTTTTCGGTTCAACTTGAGGGCAGAGAATACCGAAAATTAGTGATCTTCACCAGTATCTAGCGCTATGCGAGCAAGTTGCTATAGTGAGACTAAGGGCTTTAAAAAATCATCAATGCCCCCATAAAGAATAAATTGTTCCAAGCTGCTTAGCTCGCTTGCCTTAAAAATATACCAAATAGATAGAGTTAAAATTAATGAACCCATTGTTAGCTGATTCGCCACTGCCACTGTTTGAGCAGATTACATTAGAGCACTTTGAGCCCGCATTAGATAAGGTGCTTGCAGACAACAGAGCTTTAGTCGAAAAGCTTGTAACTGATAAACAATATTCTTGGCAAGATTTTGCGTATCCTTTAGAAAGTGCTGACGATCGCTTGAATAATGTTTGGTCGGTTATTTCCCATTATAACTCAGTGCTAAATTCCGATGAGTTGAGAGAAATCTACAAGCGCCTTATCGCTAAATTGACAGAATACGGTACAGAAATGGGGCAGAATAAGGACTTGTTTTTAGCTTATCAGGCCTTGGCTGATAGCGATGAATACGCTGGGCTGAGCCAAGCTCAAAAGCAGTCAATCAAACATACTCTTCGTGGCTTCAAGTTGTCGGGAGTGGCGTTGGAAGATGATGAAAAAGAAGCCTACTCGGCATTGAAGAAGGAGATGTCAGAGCTGACCAACAGCTTTTCGGAAAATGTCTTGGATGCGACACAGTCTTGGACGCTCTATTTTGAAGACGTTGATTCACTTGCAGGTCTGCCAGAAAGTGCACTACAACTGCTCGAAAGCCAGGCAAAAGCCAAGGGACATGAAAAGGGTTATCTGATTACCCTGGATATTCCTAGTTATTTGCCGGTTATGACTTACTGCGATGATGCCAATATCCGTGAGCAGCTATATCAGGCTTATTTGACTCGCGCTTCCGACCAAGGACCTGATGCGGGTAAGTGGGATAATAGTAATAATATCCAACGCATACTCAGTTGCCGTCAGGCGCTTGCTAAGTTGCTGTCGTTTGACAATCATGCCGAGCGCTCCTTAGCGACTAAAATGGCAGACACGCCAGATGAAGTGATTGAGTTTTTAGAGCAGCTTGCAGGCAAGGCTATTGATTACGCAAAAAATGAAGTAGAAGAGCTTAAAGCCTATATGAAAGAAGAGTTCGGTGTGGCTGAACTGAATCCCTGGGATGTGGGCTATTATTCCGAAAAGCTTCGACAGGCTCGTTTTGATATTTCGCAAGAAGCGTTAAAGCCATACTTCCCAGCACCAGTGGTTCTGCAAGGCATGTTTGATGTGGTTCAGAAACTGTTTGGCATTGAAGTCAAAGAGCGCCCTGAGGTGAAAACCTTCCACCAAGATGCTCGCTATTACAGCATTTATAGCGAGGGTGAAGAAGTAGCTGGTTTCTATCTGGATATCTATGCCCGAAAAGACAAACGTGGTGGCGCCTGGATGGCAGACTGTCGTGCACGCAGACGTTTGGCCGATGGCTCTGTGCAAATGCCGGTAGCTTTCTTGGCGTGTAACTTTACACCGCCTGTTGCGGATGAGAGCGGTAATCTGGCAGATAGCTTGTTAACTCACAATGAAGTGACGACACTGTTCCATGAGTTCGGACATGGTTTGCACCATATGTTAACCAAAGTCGATGTTGCTGGGGTATCAGGTATTTCTGGGGTGCCTTGGGATGTGGTTGAACTGCCAAGTCAGTTTTTGGAAAACTGGTGCTGGCAGGAAGAATCGATAGCTATGATCAGTCGTCACTACCAAACAGGAGAAGCGCTGCCGAAGGATATGTTGGATAAGATGCTAGCAGCGAAACACTTTCAAAGTGGCATGATGATGATGCGCCAGCTTGAGTTTGCCTTGTTTGACTTCCTCTTGCATAGAGATTACTCAGAAGCAGATAACACCGATGTGCAAGCAGTGCTGGAGTCTGTTCGAGAGCGAGTTGCGGTAATTGATTCGCCAGAATATACGCGTTTTAGCCACTCCTTTAGCCATATATTTGCTGGTGGCTATTCGGCGGGTTATTACAGTTATAAGTGGGCAGAAGTCTTAGCAGCAGATGCGTTTTCCCGCTTTGAGGAAGAAGGTGTCTTTAACGTGCAAACGGGTAAAGACTATAAAGAAAAAGTGCTCGAAGTAGGTGGTTCAATTGAAGCGATTGATATGTTTACCAGCTTCCGCGGTCGTAAGCCAAGTGTTGAGCCATTGCTTAAGCAGGCGGGAATCAAGGTATGACGCAGAAGATAACCAAGCGCTTTATCGCAGGTGCCGTATGCCCTCGTTGCGGTGAGATGGACAAGTTAGTGACGTATTCATCTGATGAAGGCACCTTTAAAGAGTGTGTCGCCTGCGACTTTACTGAGAAGCAAATAGCACAAGTTGAAATGTCAGAGCTTGATACGCGGGTTAATCATATCCCCTCAGGCCCTGATGACGAGCAGGCTCAGATAGTCCAGATTGTTGAGCTTAAGCCGAAGTAATTGTTCGCTTGAGCTAGGCCACTAAACTTCAGATTGTCCCTCTAATATAGCGATTATATTGGATAAGGCTTCCCTCATATCAGCCATAGTTTGTGTGCGTTTGATAATGGTAGGAAGCTGATCTTCCAAATTAGTTAATTTCGGAGGGATACGTCGAATGCCTTCGGTAATAAATTCATAGGGATAATGGTGGTCTTGTATGCTGAGCTTATTAAGCTCGGCAATTTCCTGGGAAAACTGGCTAATAATGTCATAGATAATGTCTTTGTGTTCGAGTGAGGACGCCTCCCAGTAAGCCGCATCCAATAGCTCGTGAAACGCGAGAAACTCATTCATAACATTTGAAATGGCAGGTTTAGGCATGACCTTTGGCTCCTGAGAACATCAGTTTTGACATATTTGTATATAAGAAAGCCTAGCAGAAGAGGCTGTAAAGGTAAGGCAGGCAGTAATAAATTTGTCGGTCACTGTTTCATAAGTGCCCAGTTTTCTCGACCAATGATACTCTCGCTTACATAGTGAAAAGCTATGCGAGCACTTCTGTTCATTGAAACAAACGATTACGCAAGCTTACCCGATAATGTTAAGTCCTTCATATTGCTTAAACCTTAGCTGCCTATACTGATAGTTCTTTCGGGAATA
>NZ_LWGE01001101.1:0-5365 GCF_001635315.1 Oleiphilus sp. HI0123 | reverse complement strand
GCTAAAGATTGAATGGAAGCTCAACAACGCCAAGAAAAAGGTATTGATCCCCCCTTTAACCCTACAACCATTAGTAGAAAATGCGATTTATCATGGTATTCAACCGCTAACTGAAGGCGGCACTATTAGCATTGAAACCGAACTCAAAAGAGATCATTTATACATTTTGATCTCAAACCCTTTTGACCCAGAAAAACAGGCACGACACGGAAACCAAATCGCATTAGACAATATTAGCAGCAGGCTCCAGGCAATTTTCGGCTCAGGCGCTATATTAAAGACTAGCCAACTAAACAATATTTTTACCGTTACTTTACGTATTCCGGTTAACTAAGATATGACAGCAAACAGCCCTATTAGTGTATTTATCGTCGATGATGAGAGCTTGGCAAGAGAGCGCCTAAAGCGTTTAATTGAACGAAATTGTAACTATCAGGTTTGCGGTGAAGCTGAAAATGGTGAACAAGCCTTGGTACGGATTGAGGAGCTTAAGCCTGATATTGCGCTTCTGGATATCAGAATGCCAGGTATTGATGGCCTGGAAGTGGCCAGCGCTCTGGCAAAAAAGCCGCACCCTCCTGCCATGATCTTTTGCACCGCCTATGACGAGTATGCCATCGACGCCTTTAAAAAGCAGGCCATGGGTTACTTGTTAAAACCCGTTCGAGGCGAAGAGCTGGAAAGTGCTCTGGCTCAAGCAAAGCATGTTAATCAACTGCAGCTAAAATCTATCAAGGAGCAGGATAGTAACGAAGAAGCTCATTTTGTCGCACACAGTTGGCAAGGCCAGGAGTTACTTCCTTTCGACTCGATTTACTTTTTTAGATCCGAACAGAAGTACCTTACCGTTGTCCATGCAAACGGTGAAACCCTAAGTGACCAAACATTAAAGGAGTTGGAACAAGCTCACCCAGACAAGCTCCTGCGTGCCCATCGCAATACACTGGTCAATGCCAAACACATCTCAGCAATGCACAAGAGCTCCGATGGCCACTACTACATACATATACGCAATACCGACTTTCGCATTCTCGTCAGTCGTCGACACGTAAGCGAACTCAAGCAAAGAATAAGTGAACAATCCTTTCAAGCCTAAGACTGCAACTAAGCACCTTCTAGAATAAAAATGAGCTTCCACTCAACAACTTAGAGAACCTGTTCACACTTTATCCTCTCTCTTTACCTCAATAAATGAAGTTTTTCGAAATACCCTCTCGATCCAACCAAATGTTACACACCGCTACAGGGAGATCTCTTATCATTGAATAGGTAGTCTTCATCAAATGGAGTGGACGATTTGAACAACACACACACATCAACAATGACCAAGCGCGCTTTGTTCGTAATAGGCTTGTTATGTCTGTGTCTGTCATTTAATACTCTAGCTTTTGAAAACTCACGCAGCAATAGCGGTGATGATGATACTATCCTCATCGAGAGCTCATCTGACACTAAATTTTCCTATAGTACAGCGATCAAATCCTTCTCTAAGCACGTGCTTAAATTTGATATCGATTCTCTCTTAAGCGGGGGAAAGAATTGCACAGATTCCGTCATTCGCAATTTTAATGACCTTTCAGATAGAACAAAGTATCGACTAAATCTTAAACAAGATCGACTGGAAGTTAAATTAACACTTAACTTCTAACCTTCATATAGCCAAGTTTGACTCAAGTAAGCGCCCAAGAAATAAAAGTGATCTTCACTTGATTTGTATCTTTTCGACTTTATTTCCAGTTCCGTTATACTAAGTCGCCATAACAGGCTGTATCTAGCTCACTATTCTTTATTTGGTTTCACCACCAATACAAATAGCGACGCAATTCAATATATAGCACCCACTCCATTTGCCAATAGTGAACGACTCGAACATGTCTACATCAAGCCCAATCAAGACCCTCAATATTGCTTCTCGTGAAAGTGCTTTAGCGTTGTGGCAAAGCCGTTATATAAAGTCTCAACTTGAAGCTTTATACCCAGGCTTGGAAGTCAATATTAATGGCATGACAACCAAAGGGGATAAGATTCTAGACGTCCCCCTTGCTAAAATCGGTGGCAAAGGCTTATTTGTAAAAGAGCTTGAAGCATCAATGCTAGAAGGCATTTCAGATATCGCCGTCCACTCAATGAAAGATGTCCCTATGGAGTTCCCCGAAGGTCTTGAGCTAGCCGTTATTTGTGAGCGGGAAAACCCCTTCGATGCTTTCGTTAGTAATCAATACGACTCGATCGATCAACTTCCAGAAGGTGCAATTGTTGGCACCTCAAGCCTACGCAGGCATAGCCAACTGGCCGCCTCTCGCCCAGACCTAGATATTCGCCCTTTAAGAGGCAATGTTAATACTCGTCTGGCAAAGCTCGATGCAGGCGAGTATGACGCCATTATTCTTGCAGCCTCTGGACTCAAAAGACTTGAATTCAATGAACGCATCAAAAGCGTCATATCGGCTGAGCAATCACTTCCAGCTGTTGGCCAAGGCGCTCTAGGCATTGAGTGCAGAAGCAAGGATGAGGATATTAAAAAATTATTGGCGCCCCTCATTCACCCAGAAAGCGAGTTCTGCGTAAAAGCTGAACGCGCAATGAATCACCGGCTCCATGGTGGCTGTCAGGTTCCAATCGCCGGATATGCAACCTTAGAAAGCGAGACACTGACACTCACCGGCTTAGTTGCCTCAGAAGATGGCGCAACCATCCTTAAAACAAGCTTAAGCGGCCCACAAGCTCAATGTGAAGAGCTGGGTGTTGCCGTAGCGGAAGCTCTGCTTGAAATGGGTGCAGGCCCTTTACTAGAAGCTGTCTATAACAAAGCTCAAGTTTAAGCCAATGACAAATAAACTCGTTACCGAGCAGGCTTTCAAGCGACTAGGCCTGCTCAGTTCAAGCAAGATTCTAATCTGCCGCCCCGAACCCTCCGCCACGGAATTATCAAAAGCTCTCGAAGCCTTAGGAGCCCAGTGCAAAAAACTGCCAATGCTAAAAATCGATGAGCTTGAGATTAGCGCGATCGAGCGACAGCACATCCTCGATTTAGACCAATACCAGCATGTAATTGTCGTCAGCCAACACGCAGCTGATCTAGGCCTTGAACAAATAGATCACTATTGGCCACAAGCACCTGTCGGACAAAAATGGTATGCCATTGGCCGCAAAACCGCTGAAGCCTTAAACTCGACAAGTCTGGATATCGTATCGCCAGGTCAAGACCTGAGCAGTGAAAAACTATTAGAGAACAAAGACCTCAAAACAGTTCAAGACGAAAAAATACTCATCCTCAAGGGTAAGCATGGTCGCCAGGCTTTACAAAGCCAACTTCTTGCTCGAGGTGCGCAAGTAGATAGCATATCGCTATACCAACGCTCGAAACCAGACTATGATCAAAGCATACTGCAACAAAGCATTGACGACTTTGCGCCAGACTTTATTATTACACTAAGCGGTGAAACACTGACTAACCTGCTTGCTCATTGCAGTGAACACAATATCGACTTATCTGACAGGTCTTTTATACTACCCAGTATCAGAGTGGCCAATATTGCATATGAACACGGATTGAAGAACACTTTGATCTCGGAAAACCTTATGCCGATGGACATTGTAAAGTGCATCAAAAAAGCCAGCTTGTAAGTGCCAACCAACAAAAAACAGGACAACACGTGACTGACGCAAACGAAACGCTACCTGCAGCAGATGTAAAGAAGCCAGCCCCTCAAGCTAAAAAGAAGAAAAACCTTTCTTGGCTGCTAATACTGGTCATTGCTCTAATAGCTGCGTTTTCGATCGCTAGCGCAATTTACTTCTGGCAAAACCTGTCGCAACAAAACACACTACTGTCGCACCTAGATTCACAAAATAAGAGCGCACAACAACGAGTTCAATACTTAGAGCAAAGCCTCGAGCGACGTTTGAAAAACCTAGAAGCAGACAAACAACAACAAAGTCAGATACTGACTCAGCTCGATAGGCAAAGTTTATATAACACCGAGAAGCTAACAGAAATGGGTGCCAGCAGTCGTGCTGACTGGCTACTTGCTGAGGCCGAGTATTTATTACATCTCGCCAACCAAAGACTTCTTCTTGAGCGCGACTTAAAAAATGCTGAGGCAGTCATGATATCTGCCGATAAAGTGCTGGCCGAAATCAATGACCCAGGCTTACTCCCAGTTCGTGCAGCACTCAATCAAGAGATTCTTAGCTTACAACAGCTTTCTCACCTCGACCGTGAAGGTATGTTTATGCAACTCTCGGCTATCATTTCTTCTTTAGACGGCTTAAAAGAAAGCGCTTATTTAGACACGAGCAAGCCAGAGCCAGAACAAACACCAAGCCAGCGTTCATCACAAACTTCAGATCTTCCCGCATGGAAGCAAGCATGGCTGGAAGTATGGGGCGAGCTAAAGAAAGCAGTATTGATCCGGCGTTTGGATCACCCTGTCGCGCCTCTTATGGCGCCTGAGCAAAATTATTATCTGAAGCAGAATCTAAGACTGATGCTCGAACAAGCAAACCTTGCCTTACTAGAGCAAAACCAGGCTATTTTTACTCACAGCTTAAAACAAGCAAGCATTTGGCTAGAGAACTACTTTGATACTCAGGACAAACAAACGAAAACTCTGATTTCTAAACTCAAAAGTATGCAAACACTTCAAATAAGCTACGAAACACCCGATATTTCAAAGTCATTACGCTTACTGAAGACAAAAATTGAAGCCATGTATCTTAACCATAGCTTAGGCAAACTTTCCAACCCGACACCTTCAAGCACAGATAACAGTACCAAGCAGGAGCCAACACCATGAAGCGTTTACTCGTGTTGATTATTGTCGGCATGGCTCTAGCGCTTGGTGTTTCAGCGATTGTCAGCCATGACCCCGGATATGTTCGAATATCTTATGGAAACTGGCTAATAGAAAGTAATCTGGTCATCGCCGCACTCGCTATCGCTATTTTGCTTACTTTATTGGTATGGCTACTAGGGCTGAAACGTAAACTGGTGCATTCAAGCAAGTCTGTATCTAAGTGGTTTGGCCGTTCCGCCGAGTCAAGAGCTACGATAAAAACCGAGAAAGGTCTAATTGCACTACTTGAAGGCAACTGGGGCGTAGCGAGCAAGCTATTATCTAAATCTGCTACCAAGTCCCATAAGCCCTTAATTAACTACTTAGCCGCCGCTCACGCTTCCAACGAGTTAGGGCAGGTTAAGGATGCTGAGCTAATGCTGAAGAAAGCCTATGACAGCACCGAGGACTCCGACTTTGCTGTGGGGATCGCTCAAGCACAAATCCAGTACCAACAAGGGCAATATGAACCTTGCTTAGCAACACTATTACGCCTGCATAAACAACAGGCGCATCACCCCTTCGTT
>NZ_LWGE01001100.1:0-4818 GCF_001635315.1 Oleiphilus sp. HI0123 | reverse complement strand
AGCCAGAATTTTTCAGGTACGGATTATAAAGAAGACTTTATGATTCTTAAGAACATCTTGTCGAATATGGGCTGTAGCGTGCCGACTTTGTACAAGCAGTATAGCGACCTATGTGAACCGGGTGGCCTAAAGTTCTTGGGCTTTGGTGTTGACCCTGACTTTGGTGATTGTATCGACGGTTTAGTGATGGTCGATGTCAGTAAGATCAAGGAAAAGAAGCGTAAGCGCTATATCCCTGAAGTTATTGAACAACAGGAAGATAAATAATGCGTGCGGCCTGGCAAGCATTGAATGTGATGTGGACATTGCATGGTGAGCAGGCGTCGGGCGAGAAGTCTGCCCGTAGCGAACTGCTTTATCTTGAGGGGAGTGATATTGATAGCAGCTGCGTCAGTGTTGATGTCTATGAACCGCATATAAAACCGAAGGGATGCATTGCGTTCTTTCACGGCATGTCTCCTTTTGGAAAAGACGATTCTCGTATCGTTACACTTTGTCAGTCGCTATGTCATGTCGGCTTTAGAGTGGTTTCTCCTGATGTTCAGTCAATCAAAACTTTGAAGATTGATCCTCGGCAGATCGACTTGGTTGCAGATATATTAAGTGCGTTGGTGGATCAGTCGCACTTATGTTCTTCGGGTAGGCTGAGTGTTCTTGCGCCGTCTTTTTCCGGTGCCATATGTTTGGCTGCTGCAGCGGATGAACGTGTTAAAGACCGAATCATCTCGGTGTGTGCCATTGGTGCATTTACGGAAGTTGATTCGGTGATGAACTACTTGCTGACCGATACCGATGCAGACCCCTATGGGCGTTATATTGTACTGAAGAAAATTATCCCAATGGTGATGGAGGCGAAGGTCAATGAGAATTGCCTGGCTTTACAACAAGCCTTGGATGCAGCGATTCAGGACAATATTAATGAAACGACCCTGCTTGATATAGAAAACAAGCCGGAGCCGGGTAGTAATATTACTTTAGGGCAATGCATCGACCAATTAAGCCAGAGTGAAGCGAGTCTGGTGCATCGTGTTTTGAGCGACTCACAGTACCGGGAACTACTTTTTTCGAAAGCGAAAACGCCTCTATCAGAAGAATTAGAGGCTCTGGATATTGTCTCTCGCTTAGATGATTTGAGTGCCAAGGTTTTTCTGCTGCATGGCGCGGCAGACAATGTCATTCCCTGCGGGCAGTCAGAGCTCTTATACCGCAAACTACGCGAGATGAAAAAAGACGTTGATTTAGTGGTCACTCCTTTTATTAGCCATGGTGATACATGCTTTAGCTTAAGGCAGGTATTTGATGTCTGGCGTATCGTCAAAGGCTTTTCATTCTTTTTTGAAGACCACCATGCTTACACGAGATAGACAATCTTGAGAGAGTACGGCTTATACGGATATATTGATGAATAAAAATAAAATAAAAAAACGGCTGCCTGAGCTTTGGCAGTTAGAGCAGATTATTTCCCACACTAAGCACCCTCTGGTTGTTAATACCGAAGCGAATATTGATTTAGCCGGTCATCAGCTGCCACTGTATAGCATTGAAATGACACCTTATCGCCCGGGGCTGCCGACCGTTATTATTTCGGCGGGTGTTCATGGGATCGAGCGTATCGGTACACAAGTTTTGCTGTCGTACCTAGAGATGCTGCTGTCGCGAATGTCTTGGGATGTGGTGGTCGCCAAACAATTAGAAGCAATGAACTTAGTGTTTTTGCCGATAGTTAATCCTGGCGGGATGTATCTCAATACACGTGCTAATCCCAATGGTGTGGATTTAATGCGTAACTCTCCGATGGAAGCAGAGAGCGAGGCCCTGTTATTTGGTGGCGGACAAAGAATATCGCCACACCTGCCTTGGTATTGTGGCAAGGTCGAGGAGCAAATGGAGCTTGAGAACCAGAAGCTGGTAGAGGTGGTCGAGCGTTATTCTGATCAATCGCCCTTTACCTTAACGCTAGACTGTCATTCGGGCTTTGGCTTCCACGATTACTTGTGGTTTCCCTATGCTTATCGCAAACGGCCTATTGCGGTACTCGACAAGATTTATGCGCTGAAATTATTGCTAGATCGAACTTACTCTCACCATCATTATATCTTTGAGCCTCAGTCATTGAGTTATATCACGCATGGAGATCTGTGGGATTACATCTACAAGCGACATAAGAATTCACATGAGAGTATGATGATTCCTTTGACGCTTGAGATGGGCTCATGGAATTGGATTAAGAAGCGTCCGACTCAACTATTCTCTAGGTCTGGTTTATTCAACCCGATGGTGCCGCATCGCCTGCAACGCGTTTTACGGCGGCATATTATGCTATTCGATTTTCTTTGCTCGGCAGCCATTGGCTATAAGAGCTGGATGCCCAAGAAAAAGCAGCAGGTACAGACCTTTCAAGCAGCTAAGCAGTTTTGGTATCGCTAATGGAAAAGTGGATGCTAATAAGGGGTTTGTCTCGCCAGAAATTGCATTGGGGTGAGTTTCCTGAGCACTTAAAAACACTGTCAGGCGCAGAGGTATTGTTTGAGGACTTGCCAGGTTTTGGTGAGCGACATCATGAATCTAGCCCGGGGACGATAGAAGAAATTGCTGAGAGTCTTGCGCCGAGGATTTTTGACTCAGCCAAGCTTGTTGACGGTAAGATCAATCTTGTAGGTATTTCCATGGGCGGAATGGTGGCGCTTGCCTTGGCTCAAATGCACCCTGAAAAAGTCGCTAGCCTGATACTGATAAATTCAAGCTTTAGACCCTATGCTCGCTTTTATCAGAGACTTCAACCTAAGGCCTATGCAGGCTTCCTAAAGGCCTGGTTTAACCCCGTTATGCGCTACAGTGAGCGTGAAATTTTGCGATTGTCGAGTAACATGAGAGATAGTGATGAGTGTTTGCTAGATGAGTGGTTAGACTTCAGACGTAAGCAGCCACCTAGCCGGAGAGCGGCAATCAAGCAAATTCTGGCGGCCAGTCGCTTTCAATGCGAATCACAAAAGCCCGTCGAACATATGCTGTTTATTGCGGCTAAACAAGACAGGATTGTTAGCTACCACTGCTCTGAAAATGCCGCCCAAGCATGGGGGGCAGATTATCGTTGTCATCACTATGCCGGGCATGACTTGGCTTTGGATGCACCACAGTGGTTAGCCGAGCAGATCGTTGAGTGGCGACAGAGTCTATAAAGAGCGGGGTGAGAAGTAAGCAAACCTGAATGATCAGGCTTGCTTACTTGAATCTAGGCACAGGTTCTATTTTATGAAGAGGACGTTGGAGTCCATATAAGGTGCCTCATCAGCATAATCGTTTAAACTAATGAAGCTAATTTTTTCGCTATCCTGTTCAGTAAAGAAGAACTTGTTACTGCCCAAAGCACGGTCGTAGACAATGGATATTGTGCCGTCACCTTGAAAACTCCAGGAAAATGAAAAAGACGAGCCATCATTTTCATCTCCGTTGGTAGCGCCCGTATTGTTAGCAAAGAACTCAATAGAGCAGAAAGGGCAGTCTTCATAGTAGAATTCTTTAGTGAGATCACTTAACGAAGGTTGAATTGCTTCTACTGCACAATGCCTGATATGACTGACATCGTCTTCAGGAAGTTGGAAGCAGTATTGGCCCTGTTCGATCGCAGACTCTCTAAAGGTAAGTGTTTCATCGGCAAGGTAAACAATTACCTCGTTATTTACCACTGCCCATGTACCGCTCGTTACGCTCGCTAAACGTGAATCGTTATCATCGTTTCCGGTGAATTCAAAGGTCATGTCAGAGAAAAAACTGAAGATAACATAGGTATCATCGCCAAGGTCGTCGATAAAAGCCTTGCCACAGAGGTCTGACTCGGAAATTGTGTCGGAGCTATTATCTGGCTCGGGGCAATCAGGCAGTGTTATATTTTTACTGTCAGAGCCACAAGCAGACAAAAATAAAATTAAAGTGATTAGTGCGAATAGTTTAGACGCAGTCATAGTGTCGTTTCTCAAAATTTGATTATAAAGAGGATTTATTTATAGCTTTCGCATAAGCACGAAAGCGTGAAGAGTTTTATCGACAGAACTAAATAGCTTTCTGTTGATCAGAAAGTTCAGTTGTCAGTATTGATTTTTGGGTAATTAAAATAGAATGTTCGTCATATTCAAAATCCTTTTAAATATTTGAAGTTTAAGGGCCGCATTTTTGCGTAGTAAGAACGCGAACTATACTGTGGAAATCGTGTTCTTAGCAATGACTTTTTGGAGAACTATCGGTGTACTTATCAAGCCCAGAAGACAATGAAGTTTTGTTTGAGTCAATCGCGCAAGATTTGATTCAAACCGGCTGCTCTATCAATGAAGGGGCGATCCCTCAGGCTTTGGCTGATGCTTTGGCGCAGGAAGTAAAAGGCTTAGCTTCAGAGAAATTCAAGAAAGCCGGAATAGGGCGTGAGCAAGACTTTGTGAGGAACGAGACGGTTCGCTCTGATGAAATCGCTTGGATCTCAGAAGAGACGGAGGCGGGTAAGGCTTGGCTTGAATGGGCGTCTCAATTGCAGTCTTATATGAACAGGCGCTTATACTTAGGCTTGTTTTCGTTCGAAAGTCATTTTGCGCATTACAGTGCGGGTGATTTTTATCAGCGCCACTTGGATGCCTTTAAGGGGCAGTCAAATCGAACACTCACTTTGGTCGCCTATTTTAATAAAGACTGGACGCAAGAGGATGGCGGTGAGTTAGTTGTATACAAGGATCAGGATGATCAAGAAGGGCAAAAAGTGCTTCCTAGCTTCGCGACACTGGTGGTCTTTCTTAGTGAAGAGTTTCCGCATGAAGTGCTGCCAGCTAAAAA
>NZ_LWGE01001099.1:0-5329 GCF_001635315.1 Oleiphilus sp. HI0123 | reverse complement strand
TCAGCCATAAAACTAAAATAACTCGATCTCTGATTCCATCAACGAATCTTCCACCACGACCGGCTCACTAACAAAACTAATCTCTTCGGAAAAGAACTCCACTCCGATGTGAAAAGCACAAGCTTCCCCATCTACCTCAATATAACTGGAGAAGCGGGTAGGGCCAGGTTCAATCAAGTCGTTCAACTCAACACCAAAAGACGTCGTCGGCAGCCCCAAGGTAATCTCTTGCTCATGCGACATTAACTTTGTCTTCAAACGCCCGATCAACTGATTGGCCATTTCAGAGATCCAATCTTCCAGGGACTCCTCATCAACGACAGTGATGTTTGGTACCGGATAGGTCATAGCAAGTACAGTCATAGGCAGCTCAAGCGCAAGCGCAAGCTTGATTTCCATATCTTCAGAACCTGCATCGATAAGCGCTACCGGCGCATCTAACCAATCAGCCTCGTTAGCCGGTGACATGTTCACATCACAACTAAGGCTTGCCAGAAGCTCTTTCAAAGAGTCTTCATAAAGAACATGAATATGTTGTGCTACTTCTAGTGATTTCATAACGTTAGCTGTCTGCGCACCTTTCCATTTAAAGCAGGCTATCCCTAGGGACCACTTTCTGAGTTTAATATATTAATATGCGTCGAATAAGCTTAGACCAAGAATAATCACTAAGCCAAAGCACGCTTACAAAAATATCTCAAAATTAAGCGAGTTTAGTACTATAGTTTTTTCATGTAATAATTGTTTATCATTTTCGCGCTAAACAATCGAGCTAGCCCAAAAGCATACTCACAAGAACAACAAGGCAAACAATCTTGAGCGATAACGTACTCTCTTCTATCTCTTACTTGCATCAGTTTATTCGGTATAGCGAAGAGCAAAACCTGGAACTCAATTACTCACACATTACTAACACACTAGAAAAGCATAAGGGGCAGGACTTTATCCCCTTTAACGATTTCAAGGACTTTGTTCATGACATTTATAGTAAGTCCAGTTGTCCATGGCTAGGCCTTCACTTTGCCCAAAAAATTCAGCTTTCCAGCCATGGCAGCTTAGGTTTTGCCGTTTCTCACGGTATTGACTTAGGCGAATGCCTTGAGCTGATTAGCCGCTATTATCAAACCCGCTTGCAAGCCATCGGAATTAACATTCAAGTTAATGGCGAAGATTGCCTTTTAGAAATTAAAGAAACTTGTACATGGGAGCCCATACGAGAATTACTCTACGAAGTTTTACTCGCGTCTTTACTCAACGTTATAGAGTTTGTAATTGGCAAGGGCGTCGAACAGTGCACCGTTTGCTTCCCCTATAAGGCACCCGCATGGCAAGACAAGTACGTAGAGCTACTGCCTTGCTCTGTTCACTTTGACGCTAAGACTGCCGGAGTCACTATCCCAAAGTCTTTACTTAAGATCACCAGCGTTACGGCAAACCCTCGCTCTGTTGAACTGGCGCGCGCACAATGCGACGAAGAGCTTTCTCGTCTGAACCAATTTGATAGCCTTGAACAAAAAGTTGTCTCGCTTGTTGAACAGGCTCACGATTACTCTTTATCGATAGAAGAAATCGCGAGAAACCTGAATATGTCCAAAAGCACACTCGCGAGAAAGCTAAAAACAGAAAATACTTCTTTTAGTAAGGTCATGGCTAACTTACGAAAAGCTCAGGCAAAAAACTTACTACTGAATACCCAATCAAGCATTGAAGCCATTGCACTGACTCTAGGCTATGATGATGCTTCCAACTTTAACCGTTCATTTAAGCGCTGGTTCGATAGCTCACCATCGCAATTCAGACAAGCTCACAAACAGTCCTTATAAGCCAAGATCTAGTCTTTATTGAATCAAAATGACTACTAGTTGAGCCCAAATAACCTGTTTGCGCTAGTCACGCTCTCGTAGAATGGTTTTCATCAAAAGTGCCCACGCACCTAGATTAAACCCTATAAGAAAAACAAGAGAGCGTATTATGAACACTACCGTTTACCCTCAGCAAACTGGCGCATGGATCCGTAGCAAACGCTACTGGTACTTACTCTCTATCCTTACGCCAATGATTCCTTTAGCCTCCGCTTATGCTGCCGTTGAAACCGGTTATGGCCTTTGGCTTTGGTTTACTGTGGTTTTTCTTTACGGCATGCTACCTCTAGCTGATCACGTATTTGGTGAAGACCGCGCTAATCCAGACGACGAACTCGTTTCACAGCTCAAAGACCAAAGCTATTATGTCAATATTATGTATATTGCGACCGCCTTGCACTGGGTTTCTCTCGTTGGTATCGCCTTTGTTGTATCTCAATATAACTGGTCCTGGATCAATATACTCGGCGCTGCACTCAGTGCGGGTATTCTCAACGGCTTAGGTTTGGTTGCAGGTCATGAAATGGGGCATAAAGTGAAAGATAGAAAGCAAGTTGCCGCTGCGAAAGTCATGCTGGCTACCAGTGGTTACGGCCACTTTTTTATCGAACACAATAAAGGACACCACAAGGATGTTGCAACACCAGAAGATCCAGCATCTTCACGCTTTGGAGAGAATATTTACAAGTTTGTAAAAAGAGAGATTCCTGGTGCGTTTCGACGAGCCTGGGGGCTCGAAGCAAACCGCTTGCACCGTTTAGGAAAATCAGAATGGTCTTGGGATAACGAGATTCTGCAACCAGCAGCGCTCACCATTTCAGCCTATACCCTGATGCTTGCCTTTTTTGGCCCGGTTATGATCCCCTTCCTATTAATCTCGGCCGCTTATGGTTGGTGGCAGCTGACATGCGCCAATTATGTAGAACACTATGGATTACTTCGTTTGAAAAAAGAAAACGGCCGCTATGAGCGCTGCCAACCTCATCACTCCTGGAATAGTAATCACAAAGCATCCAACCTGGTTTTATTACACCTTCAGCGACATTCAGACCATCATGCGCACCCTACACGCCCATATCAAGTTCTTCGTGATTACGACGACGTCCCCTCTCTACCTTCTGGCTACCCGCTTATGTTTTTGGTTGCCATGATCCCACCACTCTGGTTTTCAATCATGGACAAAAAAGTCATAGATTGGGCTGGTAATGATATGGACAAAGTCAATATAGACCCAGACTCCAAAGAACTGGTCTACAACAAATATCACCAGCCACCTGTGAGTGATAAAGTCAGCGAAACAGCCGAAGCAGCTTAAGAGACATAAGGAGGTTTAGACCATGAGTCAATTTCAATGCCCTGACTGCGGCTATATATATGATGAAGCTAAAGGTGCCGAGCACGAAGGCTACCCCGCTGGCACTAAGTGGGAAGAGGTTCCTGAAGACTTTCCCTGCCCTGAGTGCTTTGTCAGAGAAAAACCAGACTTCATCGCCCTATAAAGCAATCAACTTACCCGGACAGAGCAATGCCCGGGTATTTCTACAAAAGGCCAAGCTTGATCTATATCAGCTTGGCAGCATAAATAATTTTATTTTAGAGCGAACCCGGAGCTCACACTCGTTCCCATTAATTCACCCACGCGATGCCCAGAACAACTATCACGTTTATCAAGCTGGCACATACACTAAGCAAACGACTGCAGCACCACCACACAACTGTTTACTGGTTTTGACGATCCGTGAACTAGAATTTGTTTAGGCCCTTTTCCTTACCTTTATTTCGCTTTCAATGCGCTCTAATCTAGGCTTGCAAATATTTCGCACAGCAATCGCAAAGGACAATTCACTATGCACCTACTCAACCCAAAGAAGTTTGCTCAAGAATAACCTGACAAAGAAACGCGCGACATCATGCTAAAGACTATCGACTTCTTTGAAGGGCTAGGGCTCGCGAAAACCAAAGCCAATTATGAGAGTCGACGCTGGTACACTGAGTTTCTTGAATTCAACAAGAAGGAACAGATTTTTGCCAAACTACTCACCCCAAAAGGGCTCGGAAAAACTCGCTTCCACGACTATCACTTGGCGTATGATAAATGCGACTTGCCCAACGTCAATATTTTCAAAAAGCAGATAGCCATCTTCAAAAAAATGCTCATGCTGGCCCGCCCAAATAAGATGCAAATTAAGGACATCGACTTTTTACTCATTGTCGGTGAGTTATTTACCTTGGTCGCTTACGGCCAGTTGATTTTAGAAAGCTGGGATCTGAATGAAATTGACGATGACCTAATTGATCAAATATTTGATTTTATGGTCAGAGACTTCTCAAAATATGCACTTCAACTTTACTCTAAAACTAGCAACACAAAGGTTCAGCAAGTTTTCTGTCAGCTGATGCTAAGCAAGCCAAAGGCTTATTCGAGGCGCTTTGAAAAAGTTCTGAACGACTTTGCCTATGCGAAGAAAGACAGCTATAAAATGAATTCTTAACTATTTTTGCTATACTAGCTTGGTCCGGTTTTTAATAATTCGGGCCAGCTAGTATTTTGACTCCGATATTTCTAAGGTAGAAATTATGCAGGAAAAAGCGAAAGAGATTCTTATCATCGGTACTTACGGTATCGATATATTTCACGGCATGGTCGACGAAATGGAACAACGGGGCTATTTGGTTTTTACCACGACCTCAGCCCAAATAGCCCAAGAATATCTTCAAAATAGGAAGTTCGATGCAATTATTATCAATCTTGAGCCTGACGGAAAAGGAAGCGTTGCCGAAAGCGGACTGCTAAATAAGTTTATTGAATCGCCCTTGCAAGCCAATGCGATTTGTCTGGGCGTGAGTGCTCACTACCCTCACTCCCTGCCAAGCGATAAGAATGAAAAACACCTACAAATTCTGGCGGGCTGGCTCACCCTACCAGTTAAAGCAAACGTGCTCGCTGACCACATTGTCGAGCTGATAGACTCTCCCCATAAATTTACGATTAAGGAAAAACTAACTTCCTTGTAGGCTTAATATTGTTTAGCGCGTATTTGATGCACTTCTCATTATTTTCGTTCTGGCGACTACTCAGCCTTAAAACTGACCGTTTATCGGAGACTTGATTACAAAGTCATAGCGTTTTCTTAAGCTATATCTATCGCCCCTTACTGTAATCGTAGGTAGAGCAATGCAATCACTTCAGCTGGTAGATAACTTCATCGCACAGTTCAACTTTGTCTGTGCTTACAGTGAAGAACAAAAACGTATAGCTTATCAAATACGTTTTAAACAGAGCAAAGAAGACTTTGACGGACTCACTCATGTTGAGCAGGTCATTGACCAATATGACCACAACTCGACACACCTGCTCCTTCAAGAGAATAGCAGCAGACAATATATTGCCTGCATACGTATCAGCCACTCAGTTGAAAGCTTATCAGCGCAACCCACCTTGCCCTGCCAAAGGGCAAACTCCTGCT
>NZ_LWGE01001098.1:0-5266 GCF_001635315.1 Oleiphilus sp. HI0123 | reverse complement strand
AGTATCCTTTTCTCTGTAAGTATCTCAGCGCTGTGGATTTAATTTCCACAAATTCTTAATTCACCACCAACGATACGCTGATAAATTAGAATATTCATACTAAGCAAAGGTATTAACGCAAATAAATTGTTGGGCTTGGCAAGGAGGACGTTAAGAGGGAAGTGCTACCACTCGAACAATACCCAGCTAGGCACAAGGACTTGTGAGCGATCTTCGCGGATCCAGGCATTGCCATCCTGAGGCACTAAATAATAAGTAGGGCCAATCTTTGGAACGACTTTAATTTCTTTTAGAACGCCATTCACACGATATTCGTAAAAAGTTTTGTTATCCTCATTGCGAATAACGATCTCAGGCTCAGCAGGCTGAATAGATTCCTCTGCATGTGCGGATGTTATAGCGAACATGCTGGCTTGAGTTGCGAGTAGAGTTACTAATAAAGTTGGGCGTAATATCTTTCGCATATGAACTCCTGTATGAGCGTTGACGAATAAAAATATCTGTTCTGTATTGTCGTTTTTTCTTACTATAGCACTGTGCCAGTGATTACTCACCGGACTTTTAATTTCAAAACCCAGCTCTTACCAGCATCTAAACAATTATAGATACGCAATTTATGACAACAAATACCGAGCAATCTCAAACACTTCCTACCGTTTTGGTGGATGGATCATCTTATTTATTCCGGGCTTTTCATGGTTTACCTCCTTTAGTTAATTCTAAAGGCCAGCCAACCGGAGCAATTAAAGGTGTGATCAGCATGCTTAGAAGGCTGGAAACCGACTATCCAGGCTCTAAAGTAATTGTGGTTTTTGACGCTAAAGGTAAGAACTTTCGTCATGAAATTTACCCTGACTATAAAGCGAATCGTCCACCGATGCCTGATGATTTACGTTCTCAGATCGCGCCGATTCACGAGATCATTGAAGCAATGGGTTTGCCTTTACTCATCATTCCTGATGTCGAAGCGGATGATGTGATTGGTGCCTTGGCGCATCAGGCAACGCAAAAGAAGATCGATGTGGTGATCTCAACTGGCGATAAGGATATGGCTCAGTTAGTGACAGAGCATGTGACGCTGATCAATACCATGACCGATACCAAAATGGATATTCAAGGCGTCGAAGATAAGTTCGGCGTTCGCCCTGATCAGATCATTGACTACTTAGCTTTGGTTGGCGATTCGGTTGATAATATTCCCGGCGTGCCGAAGTGTGGCCCGAAGACGGCGGTAAAGTGGTTAACGGCTTATGGTAGCATGCAGGGTGTTATTGATAGTGCCGATGAGGTGAAAGGTAAAGTTGGCGAGAACCTGCGTGATAGCTTATCGTTTCTACCGATGTCTTATGAGTTGGCAACGATCAAAACTGAAATAGATTTGCCGGAAGCGCTAGAGGATATCAGCCACAAAGAAACTGACCACCGACGATTGTTAGCACTATTTAGCGAGTATGAATTCCGGTCTTGGGTCACTGCCCAAGAAAGAGCCTTGAACAGTGCGGGAGATGATGCGGAACAAGCAGAAGAGCCGGTAGTTGAGCATAATTGCGACTACCAGACTATTCTTGACAAAGATGCGTTTGCGCTTTGGTTTAACAAACTTAAGTCGGCGGACTTATTTGCTTTTGATACCGAGACCACCAGCCTCAACTATATGGAAGCCGAGGTGGTAGGTGTTTCCTTCGCCTGTAATGCAGAGGAAGCAGCTTATGTGCCTTTTTGTCATGATTACTTGGATGCGCCCGAGCAGTTAGATAAAGATTGGGTACTTGATCAACTAAAGCCACTTCTGGAGAGTAGTGAGCAGCTTAAAGTTGGCCAAAACCTGAAATACGATAAAAGTGTATTGGCCAATCATGGTATTGAGCTTCAAGGTATTGCGCACGATACGATGATTGAATCTTATGTGCTGAACTCCACGGGAAGTCGTCACGACATGGATACTCTGGCCGAGAAGTACTTGGGCAGAAAAACCATCCACTTTGAAGATATCGCCGGGAAGGGAGCCAAACAGCTTACCTTCAACCAAATAGCTCTAGAGCAAGCCGGGCCTTATGCCGCAGAAGATGCCGAGATTACTTTGGCGCTTCACCATGCAATCTATCCGCAATTAGAAAAGATTGAAGGGCTGGCGAAGGTTTATCATGAAATAGATAAGCCTCTGTTGTCGATTCTGTCAAAAATAGAACGCACAGGTGCGGTGGTTGACGCTCATATTCTAGGGCAGCAGAGTCAGGAATTAGCCGAACGAATTGTTGAGCTAGAGCGTGAAGCTTATGACTTGGCGGGTGAAGAGTTCAACTTAAGTTCACCAAAACAGTTGCAAGCGATATTCTTTGAGAAACTAGGGTTGCCGATCATCAAGAAGACGCCCAAGGGTCAACCTTCAACCGCCGAGCCGGTCTTACAGGAATTAGCACTTGACTACCCGCTGCCTAAGTTAATTCTTGAGCACCGTAGTCTGGCAAAACTCAAGTCGACTTATACCGATAAACTTCCGCAGTTGATTAATCCGGGAACAGGGAGAATTCATACTTCTTATCATCAGGCTGTCACCGCGACAGGGCGTTTATCTTCTAGTGATCCGAACTTGCAGAATATTCCGATTCGAAGCACCGAAGGTCGAAAGATTCGTCAGGCTTTTGTTGCACCCGACGGTTATAAGCTTATCGCAGCCGACTATTCGCAAATAGAACTGAGAATTATGGCGCACTTGTCTCAAGATAAGGGCTTGTTGGAGGCATTTGCTCAAGGAGAAGACGTACACCGTGCGACTGCTGCAGAAGTCTTCGATGTTTCTGTTGAAGAGGTGAGTGCTGATCAGCGCCGCAAAGCCAAAGCCATTAACTTTGGTTTGATTTACGGTATGTCGGCATTTGGTTTGGCGAAGCAAATCAATGTATCTCGAAAAGAAGCAGCGCAATATATTGATCGTTATTTCGAACGTTACCCAGGTGTACTTGAGTACATGGATAGAATCCGGGCTCAAGCACATGATGATGGTTATGTCGAAACCGTTTTTGGTCGTCGTTTATATCTTCCTGAGATAAATGCTCGAAATAAAATGCTTCAGCAAGCAGCAGAGCGGACGGCGATTAATGCACCAATGCAAGGTACGGCGGCAGATATTATCAAAAAGGCGATGATAAAGGTCGATGCCGCACTTGAAGGTGCTGGTCTTGACGCAAAAATGATTATGCAGGTGCATGATGAATTGGTGGTTGAAGTCGCTGAGGGCCAGGTTGAAGGTGTCAAAGCTTTACTGATTGAAAATATGATGTCTGCCGCAGATCTTGATGTTCCGCTTATTGTTGAGGCTGAAGTAGGTGACAATTGGGATCAGGCGCATTAATGAGTGACTCCCAACGCATACTTGAATCGTTGCTTAAGAACGATACAAAGCTTTGGCAGGCGATGCCGATGTCAGAATGGTTTGCTCATTTCAAACAAGCTACAGGCAGCTTTTCCAACTCGATTGATCGGGCGATACTAGCAGGCAGAATGAGTGCCAGTGTCGGTTTTGCTTTTGCAGGTGCATACCAGTCTGCTATCGAAGCGCTTTTTGGTTTGGAGGAAGCCCTACTGGCTTCGGTGTGTGTGACGGAAGCAGGAGGAAATCACCCTCGTGCTATTAATGCCCGGCTTTATACAGAAAAGGCGCAGCTCTATCTCTCAGGAGAGAAGTCTTTCGTTTCGGGAGCCGAAGATGCCGGCATGATTTACGTTGCTTGCCGAGATGAGCGTAGAGGAGATGGCCTTGATTTGTCGGGCCGCCCTCTGATTAAAGTTATCGCCTTAAATACGCAGCTTGAAGGAATTGCGATTCAGGAGATGCCGTCTCTCGGTTTTGTGCCTGAAATCAGCCACGGAAAAGTCATTCTTGACCGAGTCGCTATCAAGGAAAGTTATATCTTGCAGGGGGATGGCTACCTTCAATATGTAAAGGCCTTTCGCACTTATGAAGACTTGCATGTGTGTGCCGCGATTGCCGCTAACCGTATGGCCGAAGCCATTGCTTCAGATTGGGGGCAAGGCGCAATTGAAAAACATATCGCGCTAATACTGTCACTGCGAGAAGTGAATGCCATGCAACTAGATTCTTCTGCGGCACATATTGCCTTGTCTGCTTGTCGCTCACAGCTGAATGAACTAATCGCTGCAACGAATACTTTGTTCGAACAGAGTAATCCTCAAAAATACCAAAATTGGCAGCGTGATAGCCGCCTTTTGAAAGTGGCGGGTAAGGCCCTTGAAACGAGAACTCGAAAAGCTTGGGAAGATATCCTGAGCTAAAAATATTTTATGTGCCTTTCATGAGCTTCCTTTATCAGTAGATTATTGAAATAAAAGAACTTGTATCAATAACTTGAATCTGCCCTCAAAAATTATTTTCTCCTAAGTCTAAAAAATACCCACTTTGAACGTTTTGTGAGCTGGCGCACACAAAAATCTTTACTATCTTAAAAGGTCTGAATAATAAAAATTAACGCTATTTTCCGGGCGGAAGGTAGCGTCAATAGCTCATAGAAATGAGGAAACATCATGCGCCTTTCCGATCTGAATAAACTCTTACTAACGCTTTGTTGCTTAAGTTTAGCCGCTTGTAATGGGGGCAGTAGTGGAGGGGGATCTGGGGGCAGTGATGAGCCGGAGGCGGTTAGTCTGACAGGCGGTGGTATTAAAGGGCCTCTAGTTAATGCAATTGTTACTGTCTATACGGTTGATACCACAGCAGAAGACTTTAAAGGTGCAATAGTAGGTGAACCGGGCTCAACTAATGAACAAGCACAGATTATTGACCTGGTGCTGCCAACACCAATTGAGCCTCCTTATATTCTGGAGTTTACATCAGACGAAAATACGACTGATATTCTAACGGGGCAGGCACCCGTTATTTCCGAAATGCGAACCGTTATTACCCAAGCACTTCTTGATAATGGCGAGCAAATCTATGGCACACCTCTTACAACCATGGCGGTTGACTTGGCGATTCGTAATGCCGATGTCGATACCGGCCCTTGGGCTGACCGTGATGGCGATGAAATTACTGACCCGGGTTTAGGTGACGGCACTGCAACACCGGCTGAACTAGTGAGCGCGCTTCCAATAGCCGCGGCTCAGGTGAAGTCGACCATGGGCTTTGGTATGTCCCAGGATATTGATATTTTTGATACGCCTCCATTAATTGACGAAACAACTGATACGGGTGCAGAGCAAGAAGATGCTGCGGCTTATCGTGCTGCGGTAGAAGCGGTAACGGCTGTTG
>NZ_LWGE01001097.1:0-6422 GCF_001635315.1 Oleiphilus sp. HI0123 | reverse complement strand
ATTGAGCAACACTTCTATGAACTCCCAGATCAAGATGAGCGAATTGATGCAGTTCATCGTATTCTCATGCAGTATCAACCACCATCAACGGTGATTTTCTGCAATACCAAACGAGAAACCCAAGACCTGGCAGATGCCTTACATGATAGAAACTTCAGCGCCATTGCGATACATGGTGATATGGAACAGCGCGATCGAGACCAAACTCTTGTTAGATTCTCTAATCAAAGCGCCTCAATTCTGGTCGCAACGGATGTCGCGGCCCGCGGTCTCGATATTAAAGATCTAGATGCTGTCATAAACTTTCACATAGCACGCGACTCCGAAGTCCATGTTCATCGCGTTGGCAGAACAGGCCGTGCAGGTAGTAAGGGTTTGGCATTTACACTCTACGCAGAAAAAGAACGCTATCGCATAGATAGATTAGAACAGTACCTGAACAAAGAAATAGTGGCAGAAGCACTTCCTTCAGCAGACGTCCTTGCCAAAAAGCCTTTTTACCCACCAATGAAAACAATTCAAATTGACGGTGGAAAGAAACAGAAAGTCAGACCTGGCGACATATTGGGCGCACTGACAGGCGACAAGACGATAGAAGCAACATCGATAGGCAAGATTAATATCTTTGACTTCTCAGCCTATGTTGCGGTTGAACACAAAGTTAGTCGCAAAGCGCTTGAGAAAATTTCAAAAGGAAAACTAAAAGGTCGAAACTTTAGGGCTCGCTTTATTTAAGGCATTGGGATCAGTGTATAAAACATTTTACACTGATCCCAATTCGTTATAATCGCTAGTGCTTACGTCCGAACCTGTATAAACCTAGTAAGGGGAACAAACTAAAAAACAGTGATGAAGGCTCATTCACTTCTATTGAATCAACTGGCCAGTCTCTATATAACAACCACCCTGTACCTTCGTATGAATCTACAAAACGATTAGCGTTATCGATACGATCGAACTCAGATTTCTTCTCGACTGTCTTTAAGGCCCTATCTTGGCGAGTCATAATGTATCCAGCCCAATCAGGTTTATGAGACTCAAAAAAGACTAGGTCAGTACCACTTCCAGTTGTAAAGGTATCGCCAACTAACTCGTGATAGTCTCGCGTTACATCTCTATCTGTCCAACACCCTTCACTCGAGTAGGCAGTACAAGTGGTCGCCCTATAAGCAGGCAATAGTGCTTCGATAAACAGCTGGGCATCAAGCGAATTGGCAATAGACCAACCTTGGTAAGCACCTTGAGTCAACGCACGCGTTTCTTCCAAAGTATTACCAGTCAGTTCATCCCAGCGTAGCCAATCCCGGTTGTTTCGGCTATCAGAAATAATGCTAGCATTAACATCTGCGTCATAGCTTAGCGAGCCAATAGTCATCGACATCACCAAACCCGACTGGCTCAGCAGAGCAGCCAATATAACGAAGATAAAGAAAGTGTTCGGCACTTTAGTTTGCTTGTTCTTTTGAGACATTAAGATCTTCATATTCTTATTTTCGTATTATTAAAATCCACCACGTCTGGCAAGTGAACTTTCGTGCCACAGGTGGAGGAAAATTCAGCTTGTTATGTGGCAGGCTTGAACAAGGGAGAACGCAGAACAGCAAACTGTTTTTGATAGAAAAAACCGTCTTCCTTAGACTAAAGTTTTACTAATTGAGTTTTAAGAGTCATCCTTTTCAGAAGAGAGTATATCATTCACGCATTTAGCATACGGAGCAATTATGTGACGCGAGTCTTATTCCTTCCACTTAGCCCATGGGTCAGCAGCACCTGAAGAAGGCTTACTCGGCTTCTTAGCGCCTGATTCTTCGTTGTCGCTATTAGGCTTATCTCTTGTCTTTTCAGATCCAGATTTAGTGTAGGGCGAAGCGGTAAACTTCCTGTTTCTCGAAAAGCTATCACCACTACCTCGCCTTTCTGCAGCTTTTCGCTCTCGTTTTTCCCTAAGTTCCTCAGCATCTTCAAGGCTTAGTTCTGCCGGTTCACCAGGAGTTTGTCCGTCNGGAATAATACGGTCGCGAGGAGGCAATTCGAACTGCTCAGGGGAAGCCTTAGGGAGACTTTTAAACTGGTAAAGGTAAAATGCTTCAACTCTTTCACGAGCCCAATCCGTTTTCTTTAAAAACTTAACGCTGGACTCGATACTTGGATTTGTCTTGAAGCAATTCAGATTCAAATATGCGTGCAGGATTTGAAAGCCATAGAAATCAACGATTTCTGTCACAAGCGTCTTTAAACCCAGGCCATGCAAAGGGTTATTCTGGTAGTTAATTTCTTCAGTCATGAGGTGGTTGGGCTCCAAAAAGTAATTCGCAGCATTATACCTTAAAGAAGCAATAGAAGAGTTTGTTTTAAATAACTTTCGAACAAACCACTAAACTAACTCAATCTCTGAGTCGCAGAGATCGACTTCTTCCTCAAGCCCATATTGATTAATAAATTCCTTCACACGCTCAGTCGCATTCTTTCTGCTCATTTTGGGGCACAGGAATAAAGTTGGCTTATCACAGTAACGGTCCAGAAAACGATCAATAAAGCCTTCATCACAATCATCTGACAAAAACAGAATCCATGCAGAAATTCGGTCATAGAACTCATATCGACTTTCAACAAAGGTAGTAGGGTGATTAAAGTGGCGGACATCTACCCGGTATGAACTCAGCTCCTTTCTAATTAAAGCTGAATACATTTTTGAGTCAGAAAATATTCCTAGACTACGCTCACACAGATAGTTTGGCCCAAGATACCGGTCTTCTATACTGAGCTGATTACCCACGATTACTCTCGCGTTATCAGACTGCGCAACAAACATATCAAATAAGTCGATATGAGGATGCTCTTTGAGCTCCTGCTTTTGACTTTCCTCTACCAGCATTTGAGGCAAAGCTTTCACACCTTCCAGATAGAAAGCCTCATCCTTTTCAGTACTTACGTATACAGGCCTATCCGACGATTCAGGTTCCGATAGAGGTTTCCCTGCACGAGTCCGATAAAAAGATGTTTTAGTAGAGTGTGTTTTGACGCTTGACTGCGATAAACCTGAATACACATCCGAATACAAATTGTTCGGCTTTATGTCATATCCTTTTCTAGTGAAAGGTATTGAAGTGCTTCGTTTGGGAGCTTGCCTCTGAGCCCGGTATATTTCAGGGTCAATAAAGCGTAAATCTGGCTTTGGTTTCTTATGTAATTTTAGGCGTTTAAACACTGCGGCGAACCTCCCTATTCCCTGCATGAACTTGTCAATTCCCTTTTATCGGCAGTTCCAATACTGCCTGAAGCGCAGTTTATTCGAATTTTGAACCTAGTCACAATACAAAAACACGAGATAATCCAAATATGTGACACATTACTTCCATCATAAAACCAGATTTCACATTTGTTTGCAGAACCTTAGCTTACTTTTGCGTAATAATGACTAGGCTTTAGTTATGAACATCTATTAACCAATATAGTTTAACTTTAAAGTTTGCAGGCATTATCATGAATATTCACATGTTCGGCAGTAAAAGCATTAAGAGCAAGTCTGACCTTAAGAAAGTCAATATTCCAACGGGCTCATCAGCTCATGCGGAAGATATCTGGTCAACTGGTGAGTAAGATGCCCTGCATATTCCAATTCTAGGCTCTGAAGCGCATCAATCTCAAGACGACAATCACGCCAAACCTGATCTTTTGAACCCTTTTGGCGTATATATTTCGGAAGAAGCAAAAAATGAAGATGTAATGCTATCTTCCATTGAGGAAAGCAAGCCTCCTTTATTAGAGGACGGTTCGATTCTCGATGATATATGCGCCGAAGCTGAACTATTACTTGAAGAGCTTCGGACTCTAGAACCAGAGAAAGCCCTTGAACCAGCAAGCGAGGAAACAGAGAGAACTGAGATCGTCCAAGAAGAAGCGCTAAGCGAAGAATTAATGCACGCACCAATTCCTACACCACTTGTTGAAGAATGCACCGAGAGAGTCGTCGGCGTATACGCATCATTAGAGCTCTATGTTAAAAGCTTATCTAAAGAGCTCGCTCTATATTGTGATGCAGAAATTCATTGTTTTGACTCCAGCATGAACGAAGCACAGCTTCAGGACGACACCCGCATCAATATGTGGATTGTGAATTTATCAGATGATGATGAAAGCGAATTGCTTGACTCAATTCTTGAAGAAAGCGCTGAACACCCTACCCTTTATCTGTCGGGAAGTTTATCAAAGCATTGTAAGAAACGAATCCAGGCTTTCTTGGAAGAGAATTAACACTTAAGACTTTTCTATGTTGACCTTACCGAGCTAGGTAATTAGCTAATCATGACCTGCCGGTAAACTTTGCAATCAAGCGAGCCAGCCAATTTCTGCCACTTCGGTTTGCCAGCTTTTCTGATTCTGCATTAAATTTTTTAACTTCATTAAAAACAATCTGCTGCATTTGAATTGCAGACAATGAAGCACTTCTATGCACCTCATTGCTATGAGCGTAGTCCGCAGACAGGCTGTGTTGTCTGTACATTAATTGCAGAGATTCTGAAGACGAATGTTCAGGCAATTCATTGCTGCCTACCGCTTTCGAGAACACTTCAGCATTATCGTTAAGACTTTCGGTAACACTGTCATCTGAAAGCTCACAGTTTTGTTCCGCTTTCCCAACAGTAGTTTTAGCTCTTTCAATCGTAGTTTCTGCGGCCTCTTCGATGAGTGCTTCATTAAGCAAAGCTAGCGCCCAGCTTTCATCCACCGGTTCTGGCTTCACTGATACCTGGCTCTCACCCGATCTATTGTTACTACTGATGTCTTGTTTCTTCATAATACGTCATCTATACAGTAAACCCTGCGTTGCGGAAAGGCTTTACGAAGCTGACCTGACACGTAAGCACATGAAAAATATATTAAATTTAAGAATGAAGATTAAACACTTTTCATTCCATGACAAACATTTTGAATAATGGAAACCGTGAACTTATTGCAATTTTTTACACTCTAGAAAAGCAATACCTCACACTTCTCAAAAATATATAAGGGTTTTATGTATTCGATAGCGCAGTCTCTATAGAATAAAGAGTTGTTTTCTAACACTACGTGCGTCTGTATGATGCAAACGAGAACCGACTGTCTTCAGAATGATAGAGCCCAGTGCTTATCTATAGTTACAAGGAAGAAACTCATGAGCGCACTTATCCACTTGGCAGAAGTCTTTGTTTTTTTGCTTTTCATCATCACCTTCGTAAGAATTCGCTCACTCTATCGTGATTACCCTCCTCTCAACCATACTAAAAAAATGACACAAACTGACGAGCGTAAACCTTTAGTAGGAAATGCTTCAGCCAGTGTGAAATATGAGGACAAAATGGCTATCCTCAAAGAAGCACAAGTTTTTGCAGGTATGCAGCTTCTACCCCTAAAAAAGCGCTATGGAGATATACATGGCGAAAAGTATGCTTGGTTGAGAAAAGCCTGCGCTTTCTACCTTATAGGGGCAACCCGCGCTATAACGAACACAGGCCAATGTGGCCCAGGCACATACGAAGAAATTACTGGACTGGTAATCAAGTCTTGCTTGAAGACCCCTAACAACGACGTACTCGCTTATCTAAAGAGCGCTTCAAATGACGAGTGGGATAAAGAGCAAAAGGTCTTAGCATTAACTGGAGAGCAAGCAGCAGCTAACTGGGTATCAGGCAAGGCTATCCCTCACCACACTACCCTGGACGAACACTTAAGTCGAAACGGAATTATTGCTTAAATTCCAGTGACTGATAGTGAGATAATTTTCTCGTGCCCCTCACCTACCTGAATCTCTTTGCTGCGGAGGCAAACTTTCTCAACTCGCTCGACGCTCATCTCGACTTGCTTAGCAATACTGTCACTCTGCATGTCTACCGAGGCATCTTTTAGACAGCGAGTAATAACACCTTCGTCCATTTTGAATTTCATCCATAAATACAGCCAGACATGCGCCCAGAGAGAGATAATTATCACCAGTGCCAAAACAATATTCTGTGTCATTTATTGATGCTCTCCAATCGCTTCACTTAAGGACTTCAAATGCGCATGCCGCTGTGACTTATCAAGTTCAGACAAGCGCTCAACCTCCTGATAAAAAGCATCCCAATCCTCACCAAGCCTGTGGTATAAAGCGATAAAACCTGGCACCAAGTCCTGATAGTTCGATAAGGTTGAAAAACCGGCATTGTTAAGTTCATTCACCCAGCGGTCATAGCGACTATCCCAAGCATGCTTCTGCTTTAGAGATTGAAAGGAGAGTTTCATTTCCTTCAGCAGCTTATCTTTCTCTTTACGTTTTTTTTCTACGCTCCATGAGTCGTCCTGGTAGACATCATGAAGTTTATCTTTGTAGCTCAAAACAAAGCTCATTAACTTCTTTTGCTCTGCTTTTGCTTGCTGATATTCTTGATATTTATGTGTTTGAC
>NZ_LWGE01001096.1:0-4394 GCF_001635315.1 Oleiphilus sp. HI0123 | reverse complement strand
CCCTACAACCTTGCTATCAATCACAATAGGCAATACAGCCAGCGAACGAACACCGTGAGGCTCGGCATTGCGTTTCACTTCAATAGGCATGAGCGAGTGATAGCGCTTGATGTCACGACTAACCAAAATTGGCTCTCGGACACTCTGAGTCGCTCCTAGAAAATCCACCATACTCACTGTGCGCAGAATGACAGGCGCTTCTTTATCAGCTTTACGCTCAGCTTCGCGCAAAGTATCAATCAGATGAGCGTTAGAAGGCGTTTCCGTCAAAACCGTCCACACATGCTCGATTTCGAACTTTTCCTGCACCAGCGACACCAGCGCCATAAAGAAGTCCGAACAACGAGTAATGTTCATAATCGCAACTTCTATATCGAAGAGGTTACGAGCGATTATTTCGTTACGCCTCGCGGTCGCAACGAGGTCATCAACTGAGGGCATCCAAGAATCTCCGGCTTGGGATAGGTATAACTAAGACATCTGTATATTGTAGTTTAAATCGCTTCCTCTGTAGAAGCATAACGCAATTTTATCGCGGCAATTGGACTCAGATCATCACCAGACAGTGAATTCACCCGCCACCCGCATTAATTAACACATAAAAATCCGTTTTTATTAAATAAGATGGAATTAGGCTTGACGGGAAGCACATCGATGGATAGTATACGCGCACATTGATTGAGGCAACAAACCTTGATCAAGACGAGATTGATGCGGGGTGGAGCAGCCTGGTAGCTCGTCGGGCTCATAACCCGAAGGTCGTCGGTTCAAATCCGGCCCCCGCTACCACACCTACAGACCCAGTTGCGTTTAACGATGCAACTGGGTTTGTTTTTATATGGGCATAAATTTCTGAGCCTTCTTTGTTAATCTCGACTTCTCTCAAGATATCTTTTAAATAATCTCTAGTTTCATTAGTACTATTTTTTCTCGACTCTTGTAGCTCGAAAGCCCAGGCTTTGTATAGTTTTTTAATTACCGACAGCTCTGGTAATTCAGTTTCTTCAGACTCTTGAGATAACTGTTCGTTGATTTGTATCTTTTCAAATTCAGCAGATTTGAGTTTCTCGGCTATCGACCCGGATATTCCGATTGCCCCTATTGCCTCAATATATCTTTCTATCTCTTTATCGAGCTCATCTATTCTTTGAAGCAATGCTTTCCTGGAATCACCTTTCCCAGCAGAGAGTTCATTTAATACCTTAAGCGACTCAACATACGCAAACTCGACCAATTCATCACTTTGTAGCATGTCCTGAATTTCAGTAAGTAGCTTCTGTTCGGTTTCTTTGCGATTAACATTCACGCCTTCACATATTGAAGGACCTCTGTTCATTCGGTTTGAACATCCGTATGAGTGAGAACTAACAACCACAATGGGAGCGCCACATTTACCACAAGACATTAAGCCGCCCAATAATGATCTAACACGCCCCCCCTTTCCTTTTATCCCACCTTTATATCGAGACTCTTTAAAACGTGCTCTTACCTTTTCCCATAGTTCTTCGGTGACAATGCGTAAATCTTCTCGCTCATTAATACTCCACTCTGATTCCGATCTCTCTATACGAACACGCTTTCCAGAATCCGGATCCTTAGTCCACTGAGATCGATTCCAAATATGACGACCTCTATAGAGCTCATTGTTTAATAAACCAGAGCCTTTAGCGGGGCTGCCATACAAACCAGATATTCCCCAGCTGGAACCGCGAGGGCTCTTAATTTTCTTCTCATTCAACTCGCAAACTATGCTCTTGCATGAGCGACCACCAGCAAACTCTTCAAAAATCCAATTCACCCATTCAGCAGCATCTGGATTGATCTCTATATTTGAACCCTGTTCAGTCTTAATGTTTTGATATCCGAATGGAGCAGCTCCTGCAGCAAAGCCTCTTGAAACTTGTCCAGACATACCTCGATGGGTTTTCTTTTTGAGGTCTTCCAGATACATTTCATTGATGAGTCCCCTCATTCCTCGCACGAGCTGCCTACCTGATTGCTCTGAATCATAGCCATCCGACAACCCTAAAATTCGAATACCTCGATGCTCTAGACGCCTTACTACTGTCTCTTGTTCTACAAGATCGCGACTAAGTCGATCCAAACTTTCGAGTAGCAGTATTTCAAATTTATTAGCCATAGCATCAGCTAAAAGCTGAACACCACCAATTCGTTTAGCCACAGGAACAGAGCCAGATACACCTTCGTCCCTGTATGCATTGAGTAGTTGCCAGTTTTCGAAATCTATCCTTACATTACACAAACGAATTTGATCATCTATTGATGATTCACTTTGCTTGTCTGTTGAATAGCGTGCGTAGACAACCACTTTCATTGAACTGCCCCTTATTCTTGTAGGTATTTAAGAAAATACTCTAGCACAGTATCTATTCTTTAGGTGTTTGTGGAGATAATCCACCTTGAATATTAGAAAGTCAGCCCCAAACAACCTTTATATATAAGGTCTAATCAACAAAAAGGGAATAACATGAAATTAACTGAAAAACATAAACAAATTGCCGCTTTTATATGCCTATGTGCAGCATGCTTCTTAGTTCCAGTAGCCGTAAACATCAAGATAGTTCACCCTGGATTGATAACTACGCTATCTACAGCATGGGAAATGACTCAAATCAATTTCTTGGGAGGAGTTGTTTTCGGAGTGTTCTTTCTAGTTGTGCTATCAATTTTCATGTTGGTGGTGAATGGCATTTTCTCTTCCATAAGATTTTTAGCTGGGTATGGTAGCGAGTCTTTCTATGAGTTCATTTGGCGCATAACTAGATCAAGATTCAACTTTTAGCGAATAGTCCTTATATTAGCCTAGGGCGTGACAGCGCTAGGCTAATACATTGAAAATCAATCGATTCAGTTCAATCTATAAGATTCATAGCGATTTGATTTAGACGTCGCGTAAATTTCGGTTCCCACCTTATTTATTTCAATCTCACCCAAAAAGCCCATTAAGCAGCGCCTCACTTTGCTAATATCCTTTTCCATTGAGTGCGGCAAACCATTAACCTTATTCTCATAGAGCCTTTTCACTTCTTTGTATTTAGGAAGCTCTATGTCTTTCTGCTCTTGAGATAGTTCTGCTTTAATTTGAGACTTCTCAGTTTCAACAGACTCTAGTTGAGCAAGCAAAGAATCAGAACTTCCCATCTTTCCAATTGCTTCGACATACCTATCAATCTTCTTATTTATTTCCTCAAGCCTTTTTGACAAGCTAGCTCTGTCTGATCCTTGATTATTTAAACTCTTATGAATCTCCTTGGTTGTTTTGTCATAAACCAAGTTTATTAATTCATCACTCAGCAAGCCCCTTTTAAAATCTGACAATAAATTCCGTTCGGCCTTCTTTCTGCTCACATTTACACCGTCACATATTGAAGAGCCTCTGTTCATACGGCTTGAACATCCATATGAATGGGAACCAACGGCCACAACTGAACCACCACACTTACCGCACGTCATTAGACCACCCAACAACGATCGAACACGACCACCTTTACCTTTTATTCCGCATTTATATCGTGATTCTTTAAATCGAAGCCTAACTTTCGCCCATAATTCGTCAGAGACGATGCGTAAATCCTCTCGCTCATTAACGCTCCACTCTGATTCCGGTCTCTCTATACGAACCTTCTTTCCGGTATCATAATCCAAGCGCCACTGAGCTCTATTCCATATATATCGTCCTCGGTAACGCTCATTATTCAATATACCTGAACCCTTCTTAGGGCTACCATACAAAGCAGAAGCACTCCAACTACTCCCCCTTGGGCTCTTAATCTTCATCTCATTCAACTCATACACAATACTCTGGCAGGAGCGACCGCTGGCAAACTCTTTGAATATCCATATCACCCATTTAGCAGCTTCTGGATTAATCTCAGTATTCGAACCATGTTCGGTTCTAATATTCCGATACCCAAATGGCGCTGCACCAACAGAAAACCCTCTTGCGACCTGACCTGACATTCCTCGATGTGTTTTCTTACCTAAATCACGCAAATACTGCTCGCTCATTGCACCATGCATTACTCGCTTAATATATCGACCAGAATCCTCGGTATCATAACCTTCATTGACAGCTATCACTCGAATACCGAGCAATTCCAATTTATTGATTGTTTTTTCCTGGTCGGCAAGGTTTCTAGTGAAACGATCCAACGCTTCAATAACTATCACGTCAAAGCAGCCTGATTTTGCATCTTGAATCAATTGACCTGCGGCAAGTCGGTATTGAGTTGGAACGGACCCACGGCATTCACCATCTTGATAGTTTCTAGTGAGCTCAAGACCATTTTCATTCATCCATTTCTTACAAATACGCTCTTGATCAGCTAATGAAGTTGGGTTTTGCTTATCGCTAGAGTAGCGAGTATAAATAG
>NZ_LWGE01001095.1:0-1045 GCF_001635315.1 Oleiphilus sp. HI0123 | reverse complement strand
GATGTTCTAAAGGATATGCCCAGCACCAGCTTGAGCAATAGCTGGGAAGCTCAACAAGCTATAAAGCTCGCATCAGATAAACCAACCGTTAAGCTAATACATAATTTGATCGCCGATGCGGTAACCCGCAGAGCATCAGACATACATATCAGGCCCAAAGAAAAAAGCGTTGATATTCTCTACCGTATTGATGGCAGTCTGCTAAAAATACGCAACTTTGATATTAAAATGTTGCCTGCCGCTGTTGCCCGTATCAAGATTATCTCAGGAATGAATATCGCTGAGCATCGTTTGCCTCAAGATGGTCGGACCAAAATCACTAGCAAAGATAAATCGATTGATTTGCGCGTATCGATCATGCCGACTATTCATGGAGAAAGCGTAGTAATCCGTCTCCTCGATACTTCGACCAGTATCAATAATATCGATGCCATAGGATTCAATGAAAAAGACTCGGAACTGTTTACCCAACTCGTTAACAAAAGCAGTGGCCTGATTTTAGTGACCGGCCCTACTGGCTCCGGAAAAAGCACCACACTTTATGCGGCACTCGAATCCATCAAACAACGTGAAATCAATATCATCACCGTTGAAGATCCGGTTGAATTCCATATCGATGATATTCTGCAAATCCAGGTCAACAATGCCATAGATTATAGCTTTGCACGTGCACTCAAAAATATTCTTCGCCACGACCCAGACGCCATTATGATCGGTGAAATACGAGATGAAGAAACAGCTAAAATGGCAGTAGAAAGCTCACTTACAGGGCATTTGGTGTTATCAACCTTACATACCAACAGTGCCGCTTCGACCATTACCCGTCTACTTGAAATCGGCGTACAAGCCTATCTCCTAAATGCAACGCTACTAGCGGTACTGGCTCAAAGACTTGTTAAACGGAATTGTCCTCACTGCCTGGAAGAAGAGCAGGTATCCCCTATTGTACGGAAAGCTTTGGGTCTGAGTGAGGATGAAGTATTCTATCAGGGCGCTGGTTGTGATAACTGCCATATGACAGGCCATAAAGGCCGTGTTGCAGTAT
>NZ_LWGE01001094.1:0-3158 GCF_001635315.1 Oleiphilus sp. HI0123 | reverse complement strand
ACGCAAAACAGATGAGTGAAAGTATTGGTGAGAATGCATTGGTTTTTGAAGACAAAGCCTTGCTTGCAGAGCACCTAGTGAAAGATCCGCACAAAAATAAGATCGTGATGATCAAAGGGTCCAGAAGCGCAGCAATGGATGAAGTTGTAAATTTAATTAAGAGAAGAGTTCACTAATGCTGTATTGGTTGTCATCCGTTTTATCTGAAACATTTGGGTTCTTGTCGGTGTTTCAGTATTTAACCTTGCGAGGAATCCTAGGGGTTTTAACTGCCCTGATGATTTCCTTATGGGTTGGCCCGATGATGATCAAGAAGTTGAGCCATTATCAAATTGGTCAGTCTGTAAGGGATGATGGTCCTCAGTCTCACTTAAGCAAAGCGGGTACGCCAACGATGGGCGGTACTCTAATCATTGTTGCTGTGGCGATTAGTACTTTGATCTGGGGAAATCTGGGTAACAAATATGTCTGGATTACACTATTCGTGACACTGTCATTCGGTGCGATTGGTTGGGTAGATGACTATCGAAAAGTGGTTGAAAAGAACTCTAAAGGTTTACCAGCGAAAGCAAAATACTTTTGGCAGTCAGTTTGTGGTGGTGCTGCGGCATTGCTTTTGTACTTTACAGCAGATCTACCTCAGGAGACCGCGTTAATTGTACCGGTATTTAAGGATTTTGTTTTTGATTTAGGGCCCATGTTCATCGTCTTAAGTTACTTCGTCATCGTTGGGACAAGTAATGCCGTCAACCTGACGGACGGTCTTGACGGCTTGGCGATTATGCCTACGGTTCTCGTGGCGAGTGCCTTAGGTATTTTTGCGTATGTATCAGGTAATAGTGTGTTTGCGGAATATCTACATATCCCTTATCTGCCAGGTACGGGTGAGTTAATCGTTTTTTGTGGTGCCTTGTTAGGTGCCGGTTTGGGCTTTCTTTGGTTTAACACCTATCCCGCTCAAGTATTTATGGGGGATGTTGGCGCCTTAGCGTTGGGTGCCGCCTTGGGTGTTGTCGCTGTGATGGTAAGGCAGGAAATTGTTTTATTCATTATGGGGGGCGTATTTGTGATGGAAACCGTATCGGTCATTCTGCAGGTCGCTTCGTTTAAATTGACCGGGCGCAGAATATTTAGAATGGCTCCCTTGCATCACCATTTTGAATTAAAAGGTTGGCCAGAGCCTCGTGTAATCGTACGTTTCTGGATAATCACCGTGGTATTGGTATTAATTGGTCTTGCGACCCTGAAAGTTAGATAAGGCAAGCTGTGAATACAATTGTGACAGATAAGAAAGTCGTTATTGTCGGTCTTGGTAAGACCGGGCTTTCGTGCGTGCGCTTTTTAGCGTCGCAAGGCTGTCAGCTATGTGTCATGGATAGCCGTGAAGAGCCGCCCGGGCTTGAAGGCTTGCATGCTGATTATCCGAATGTTCAATGTATAACAGGTGGCTTTGACCAAGAGCTTTTGTGCTCAGCAACTGAAATCATTCTGAGCCCGGGAATTGCACTGGCAACACCAGAAATCCAGGCCGCTATCAAAAGCGGTGTGCGAGTTCGAGGTGATATCGACCTGTTTGCTGAAGCCGCTAAGGCGCCGATTGTTGCGATTACCGGCTCTAATGGTAAAAGTACCGTCACAACTTTGCTGGGTGAAATGGCAGAGCAGGCAGGGCTAAATGTTGGTGTTGGTGGAAACCTAGGGACCCCAGCACTTGAGTTACTAGATAACTCGTGTGAGCTATATATTCTAGAACTATCCAGTTTTCAGCTAGAGACGACAGACCATTTAAGTGCAGAAAGCGTTGTTATGCTAAATCTCTCTGAAGATCATATGGATCGCTATGAGAGCAAAATTGCATATTTACAGGCTAAGCAACGTATATTTTTTGGCGCTAAAAAAGTCATTGTTAATGATGATGAGGTGCTCAGTCAGCCCTTACAAGCTGAAGGAATGGAGCTGCTTCACTTTGGCTTGAATAGAGCAGACTTAAATAAGTTTTCCTGTATGGACATTGATGGCCAGCGTCATCTAGTGAAGGGCTTTGACAGTATTTTGCCCGTAAAAGATTTGAAGATCTGCGGCGAGCATAATCTTTCGAACGCGCTAGCTGCTTTGGCATTAGGAACATCTGTTGGCTTGCCTATGGATGCGATGGCGAATGCTCTGAAAAGTTATAAGGGGCTACGTCACCGTTGTCAGCATATCAGGTCTGTAGACGGTGTTGATTATATCAATGACTCAAAAGGAACGAATGCGGGTGCAGCCCAAACAGCCATTAGCAGTATTGGTGCGAATTTAGATGGAAAGGTACTGCTAATTGCCGGAGGCGATAGTAAAGGTGCTGATATTTCCGGCTTGCTCGAGCCTATGCAAAAGTTTGGGAAACTGGCGCTGCTATTTGGACAGGATGCGGAGTTAATAGAAGCTGTTTTAAAAGATAAGGTTGAAACGCTTCGTGTTGCTAACCTGGAGCAGGCAGTTCAACAAGCCAAGGCGCGGGCAGAAGAAGGTGACGCTGTGTTGTTGTCTCCAGCGTGCGCAAGTTTCGATATGTTCAAAAGTTACGAGCAGCGAGGCGATATGTTTGAGCAGGAGGTTTTGGCCTTATGACACTTTCTATCGCTAGAGCTGGCATGCCTGGATTGCTGCAAAGCAAAGACTCGCTTCGCATTGAACCACGTACAGATCATGTCATGTTGTTCGTTAGTGTTCTATTGCTGCTGACTGGCTTGATTATGATTGCATCGGCTTCGGTAGATATTGCGGATGCCAGAAATGGAAACCCATTTCACTATGTGATTCGCCACGGCATTTTCATTGTCTTGGGTTGTATCGCCGGCGTATTTACTTACCAGTTGCCATCTTCGTGGTGGCAGAAGACTGGCTGGCTTGCGCTGAGTTTGTCTTTACTAATGCTTTTGGTGGTCATTCTCCCAGGCGTTGGTAAAACAGTTAATGGCAGTACACGCTGGATTAGTTTAGGTAGCTTGAATTTTCAGCCTTCTGAATTGGCGAAGCTTTTGTTGGTGGCTTATCTCGCAGGCTATTTAGTGAGACGTTTAGATGAGGTGCGTACAACATGGTGGGGCTTTGCAAAGCCGATGTTGGTCTTGGCTTTGGTTGCCTTATTGCTGCTTAGTGAGCCGGACTTAGGTTCT